>USHS01000032.1 GCA_900554585.1 uncultured Collinsella sp. | reverse complement strand
ACAACAACGGTCTGCGTGCCGACAACCTGGTTGTCGCCGCTGCCTATGTTGACGAGGGTCCGACGCTTAAGCGCATCCGTCCCCGCGCCAAGGGTTCCGCTTCTCGCATTCTGAAGCGTACTTCCCACATCACCGTCGTCGTTGCTCCTCGAAAGGAGGCGTAAAGCTGTATGGGTCAGAAAGTCTACCCCACCGGCTTCCGTCTTGGCATCACCGAGAACTGGCGCTCCCGCTGGTTCGCAGAGAAGGATTACGCTAAGACCCTCGGTAACGATCTCGAGATCCGCAAGTACCTCGAGAAGCGTCTTTCCCGCGCAGCTGTCTCCCGCGTCGAGATCGAGCGCGCTGGCGACAAGGTGAAGGTCATCATCCTCACCGCTCGCCCCGGCGTTGTCATCGGTAAGAAGGGTGCCGAGATCGATACCCTCCGCACCGAGCTCGAGAAGGTTGCTGGCGTCTCCAAGGGCCAGCTCTCCGTCGACGTTGTCGAGATCAAGCGCCCCGAGCTCGACGCCAACCTCGTTGCTCAGTCCATCGCTGAGCAGCTCGAGGGCCGCGTTGCCTTCCGTCGCGCTATGCGCAAGGCTGTCCAGTCCGCCCGCAAGGCCGGCGCCAAGGGCATCCGTATCCAGTGCTCCGGTCGTCTCGGCGGTGCCGAGATGGGCCGTCGTGAGTGGTACCGTGAGGGTCGCGTGCCTCTGCACACCCTCCGTGCCAAGATCGACTACGGCACGGCTGTCGCCAGCACCACCATGGGCGCTTGCGGCGTGAAGGTCTGGATCTACCTGGGCGAGAAGCTCCCGGGCCAGCCTGTTCCCAACCCTGCACTCGAGGGCTCTTCCCGTCCTCGTCGTCGTAACTCCGAGAGGAGGGGTCAGTAGTGCTTGCCCCTAAGCGTATTCTTCACCGCAAGGTGCAGCGTGGCTCCATGAAGGGCCAGGCCAAGGGTAATACCGAGCTGCATTTCGGCGAGTTTGGTATCCAGGCTCTCGAGGCCCATTGGATCACCAACCGTCAGATCGAGGCTGCTCGTATTGCCATGACCCGCTACATGAAGCGTGGCGGTCGTGTCTACATCACGATCTTCCCCGATAAGCCCATCACCAAGAAGCCTGCCGAGACTCGCATGGGTTCTGGTAAGGGTAACCCCGAGGAGTGGGTGGCCGTCGTCAAGCCCGGCCGCATCATGTTCGAGGTCAAGGGTGTTCCCGAGGAGGTCGCTCGCGAGGCTCTGCGTCTTGCGCAGCACAAGCTCCCCATCAAGACCAAGATTGTTGCTGCCAAGAACGCTGAGCAGCGCATCCAGAAGGAGATGGCTGAGGAGGCCGCTCTCGAGGCCAAGTGGGCTGCTGAGGACGCCGCCGCCGCCAAGGAGGAGAACTAATGAAGCCCGCAGAGATTCGTGAGCTCTCGGACGCTCAGCTCGTTGAGAAGCTGAAGGAAATGCGCGCCGAGCTCTTTAACCTTCGTTTCCAGATGGCCACCAGCCAGCTGGACAACACCGCTCGCGTCAACACCGTGAAGAAGGACATCGCTCGCGTCCTCACGGAGCAGCGCGCCCGCGAGATCGCAGCGGAGAAGTCCGCTGTCACCGAGTAGGACCTAAGGAGAGAACATGACTGATTCGCGTAACTCGCGTAAGGTCCGTACGGGTGTCGTTACCTCCGTCTCCGGTGCCAAGACCATCGTTGTCACCATCACCGAGCGCAAGCGTCACCCCAAGTACGGCAAGATGATGACCAGCTCCAAGAAGCTGCACGCTCACGACGAGGAGTGCACGGCTGGCGTGGGCGACACCGTCCGCGTTATGGAGACCCGTCCTATGTCCAAGATGAAGCGTTGGCGCCTCATCGAGGTCGTCGAGCGCGCTAAATAAGCAGTCGCTCTTACGACTTGTACGTTTCCGAAGATGTGCGTATGCCTGGCTTGCATACCACGGGCCGCATAAAGGCTGCGCACCTCTCTTCGGTTCTTAGTTCGGAGGAACATCTACCATGATTCAGATGCAAACCATGCTGAACGTCGCCGACAACTCCGGCGCTCGCAAGATTCGCTGCATCAAGGTGCTTGGCGGTTCCAAGCGTCGTTATGCAGGCATCGGCGATGTGTTCATCGGTGCTGTCCAGGAGGCTACCCCTGGCGCCAACGTCAAGAAGAAGGACGTTGTCCGTTGCGTCGTCGTTCGCACCGTTAAGGAGATCCGCCGCAAGGATGGCTCCTACATTCGCTTTGATGAGAACGCCTGCGTTGTCATCAACAACGATGGTTCGCCCGTCGGCACCCGTATCTTCGGGCCCGTCGCTCGCGAGCTTCGTGACAAGAAGTACATGAAGATCGTCTCGCTCGCTCCCGAGACCCTGTAGTTAGGGGAGATATATGTATATCAAGAAGGGCGATAAGGTCCAGGTTCTCTCTGGTAAGGATCGCGGCAAGCAGGGCGTTGTCCTGCGTGCTCTCCCCGCCGAGAACAAGGTCGTTGTCGAGGGCGTTTCGGTCGTCAAGAAGGCCGTCAAGCCCAACGCTGCCAACCAGCAGGGCGGCATCGTTTCGCAGGAGGCTCCCATCGACGCCTCCAACGTCAATCTCGTTTGCCCCGAGTGCGGTAAGGTTACCCGCGTCGGTCACGAGAAGGACGGCAAGAACAAGCTGCGCGTCTGCAAGAAGTGCGGCCACAAGTTCTAAGCTGCCTGCAACATCAAGTTGCTAGCAAAGGCCCGGATGCCACGGCACCCGGGCCTTTTTTGATCCCTTGGGGACGGAGGAAAACGGATCACCGGCACCCTTGCGGTCGGTAATGATCCGTTTTCCTCCGTCCCCAAGGGATCATTTTGCATGATTCGGAATGGGGTTCTTTTCAAACGGGTAATACCTATCATGGGCTTGCATGTTTGGCACTTTCGCATATTGGCTACTGCCCGCCGTTAAATCGTTCAGCGAAAGGAGCCAAGATGTCCCGTCAGCCACGTCAAAAGTCATCTACCGGGCTATATCATGTAACCGCTAGAGGCAATGCTCATCAGCTCATTTTTGAGGATGATGACGATCGCATGGCATTGCTTCTTCGTTTGAAAAACAGTTTTCGCCAGTCGGATATCTCGGTTTTGTCATGGTGCTTTATGTCCAATCACTTCCATCTTGTATTGGAAGATCCAAAGGATGCCATGTCTTCCTCAATGAAGCGGGCTCTCTCCTCCTATGTGCTTAATTTCAATACAAGGCACCAGCGTGTCGGCCATTTGTTTCAGGACCGCTTTTACAGTACTCCTGTCTTAGATGACAGTCATTTTCTTACTGCAATCGATTATGTACATCTAAACCCCGCCAGGGCGTATGGTGGTTCCATTCTTGGATATCGATGGTCGAGCTTGAATGCGTTTGTATTGGGGCATGATGAATTTGCGTTCTGTGATATGTGCCGAGTTCAAGAACTGTCTTCGCTGTGTGTTGATCAGCGCGCATACCTAAGCCATCTTTACGATGTCCTGAAGTTAGACTCAATAACTTATGGAATGCGAGAAAAGCTATCAGACGAAGATGCCCTGAGGCTTGTTCGACATCTTGCGGCCCCGTTTGATGCCTGCGATATTAAGGCACTCGATAAGAATCAACGTCGCGCAATCATGATGCGCGCACGAAAGGCTGGCGTGACAGTTGGTCAGCTTGTGCGTTGTTGCGGACTCGGTGAGGCGACGGTTAAAAGGGCAACTGCTGGCTGGCGCGACGCCTCAAATGATCCGTTTTTCTCCGTCCCTAACGGCTCATCACAGCTTTCCGCGTAAAAGATGATCCGTTTTCCTCCGTCCCCAAGGGATCAGGTGATGTTCATTTGTGCGTAGTTGCGTGCGTAGTATTGCGTGACTATGCTTGTGTATGCACCGTCTGCTGCTGAATTTTGACCATTTAGCGGTAATACACGCAGAAGCACGCACATACACGCGCATTTGTGCGAATATAGAGCTGTCAGAAATGAAAGACTTTTCACGACGCAGGAGGCACATATGGCAGATTCCAAACAGGCTCCGCTCGACGCTGCGGCAGCCGCAAAGGCAGCTTTCGCTTCGGTCCAGGACAAGCCGTTCCCCGATGATATCTTTACGGCTCCCGAGCTTCGTTGGGCTGTGATCGGGTGCGGCGTTATCGCAAACCAGATGGCCCAATCTCTCTCCCTTGCCGGCCGCAAACTCGCGGGCGTTGCCAACCGCACGCTGTCCAAGGCTCAGGCTTTTGCCAAGCAGTATGGCATCGAGAAGGTCTATGAATCGGTCGAGGACCTCTATGCCGATCCGAACATCGACGCGATCTATATCACCACCCCGCATAACACGCATATCACCTACCTGCGCGCCGCTCTGGCAGCTGGCAAGCACGTGCTCTGTGAGAAGGCCATTACCCTCAATTCTGCCGAGCTCGACGAGGCGCGTGCCATTGCCGACGAGCATAACGTGGTCCTCATGGACGCCACTACGGTACTCCACATGCCCTTGTATCAGGAGCTGCGCCGCCGCATGGATACCGGTGAGTTTGGCCGCATGAACCTCGCCCAACTCAACTTTGGTAGCTACAAGGAGTACGGCGATCTGACCAACCGCTTCTATAACCGCGACCTCGCCGGCGGCGCTATGCTCGACATTGGCGTCTATGCGCTTTCCGTTATGCGCCTCTTTATGGCAAGTCAGCCCGCCGAGGTCGTTTCGCTGGGCAACACCTGCGAGACCGGCGTTGACGTTGCGGGCGGCATCGTCTGCCGTAATGCCGAGCAGCAGCTAGGCGTGGTGAGCCTCACGCTCCACTCCAAGCAGCCCAAGCGCTCGGTCATCAGCTTTGACAAGTGCTATATCGAGGTCAATGAGTATCCGCGTGCCGATCACGCGACCATCGTGTGGACCGCGGACGGCCACCGCGAGGAGGTCCACGCCGGCACCGAGGCTTACGCCCTTTGCTATGAGATGGCCGATCTTGAGAAGGCCGTTGCAGGCGACGACTCCAAGCGCGAGCTGCTGGATTATGCTTCTGATGTTATGGAGCTTATGACCAAGCTTCGCGCCGACTGGGGAGTCGTGTACCCCGAGGAGGAGTAAGCGATGCTAGCGGAAGATAGGCTCAATGCGATTGTGTCGATGGTGCAGCAGGCTGGCTCGGTTACTGTGCCAGAGCTTGCTGAGGCCTTGGGCGTGACGGCGTCCACCATTCGGCGCGACCTGCAGACGCTCGATCGCGCACACCGCATCGCAAAGGTCCACGGCGGAGCGACGAGTCTTGAGCGCGCGCACGTGACGCGCGACCTAACGCTCAACGAGCGCAGCGACCTCCATAACGACGACAAGGAGCGTATCTGCGCCCGTGCGGCGGCGCTTGTGGAACCCGAGAGCTTTGTATACATCGACTCGGGCTCGACGACGCTCAGGCTCATCGAGCATCTTCCACACCTTGAAGGCGTCACCTATGTGACCGATTCCGTGCTCCATGCTCAGCGCCTCGCTTTGCGCGGCATGCGTACCGTGGTGCTGGGCGGCGAGCTCAAACCCGAGACCGAGGCGCTTGTTGGCCCCGATGCCCTGGCAACCCTAGACCACTACAACTTCAACTGCGGCTTTTGGGGTTCTAACGGCATTGCCGCCGAGCAGGGCTTCACGGCGCCCGATATCGAGGAGGCGCAGGTCAAGCGCATCTCGATGCGCCATACGGCCAAACGCTTCGTAATCTCGGACGCCAGCAAATTTGGCATGGTGGCGCCCGTCAAGTTCGCGGACTTCCGCGACGCAACGATTATTACTGCGGGCGAGGTTCCCGCCAAGTACCGGGCAATGGACAACGTCATCACGGTCTAACAGCAGGGGGCTAAGGCCAAAACCACCACGAAGGTGCCTGTCCCCATTGTGGTGGTTAGTAACGAAAACCGAGTAGTTTTCTCAATAGAAAAGCGGCAACGTCCATCACGGGCGTTGCCGCTTTCGTTGTCTGCCGGTTTGTCTAAGTCTGTAACAACTGGACCGTTAAAAGTGGGCTAGATGTTACAGATTGAGATACTTCCGAACCTTGCCGTCCCTTTGTCTCGATCTGTAACAGCTGGGACGGATTTTGCCGAGTTACTGTTACAGATTGAGATTTTCCCTTGAGGGAGATTCGAATGTCTCGATCTGTAACGGATAGACCGGAAAATGGGCTCTAACTGTTACAGATCGAGACGTTTTGGGACCGCGACTGAGCCATTGCGGCAAAACCACCACAAAGGTGCCTGTCCCCTTTGTGGTGGTTTAGGGCTCCCAGGGGCAGGGGGCTTCGATGTGGATGTGCTCGCCGGTAACGGGATGCGTAAAGGACACACTGTGGGCGTGGAGCATCAATCCGCAGGGGCGCGGCGTTCCGTACAGGTCGTCGCCAACCAGGGGGTGATGCTCGCTGGCCAGATGCACGCGAATCTGATGTTTGCGGCCGGTGAGCAGCTCGACATCGATATACGAACGCGTGGGCAGGCCTCGGCGGCTCTTGAGGCGCTTGAGCACCTTGACGCGCGTCTGAGACGGCTTGCCGCTGGCGCCAACGCGCATCTTGCGGCTATCGTGGCGGTCGCGGGCGATGGGCTTGTCGATGAGCTTCTCGTTCCAGTCGATCTTGCCCTCGGCCAGCGCCAGATAGTGCTTTTCGAATGCGTGGTCGATCACCATCTGGTCAAAAGCGGGTTGTGTCTGCTTGTCGAGCGAGAACAACACCACGCCGGTAGTGTTGCGGTCCAGGCGGTTGAGCGGTTGCATGTCGGTCGCGGCAAAGCCGTCGCCCATGGCCAACAGCAGGTCGCTGGCGTAGTCGGTAAGTGTGCGCTCACCGGTGCCGTCACCGTGGACGATCATGCCGGCGGGCTTATCGATGGCCATGAGCCAGGCGTCGCAGTAGAGGACTTGAGGTTCTTCGTTCACGTGTAAGCCTTTCGGTTAGCTAATTCCCACAAACATGCAGCCCGAGGTCGCGCCGCGCAGGCGGGCAGCGGGCTTGCGACCTGCCTGCGCGGCCTCAATGGCGCGGCGGACACGAGCGACGGCACGGCCAACATCATCGGCCTCGAGCAAGGTTCCGTCGACCATGAGACGACGCACGCCGGCATCGAGCAGCTGCGGAACTTGCGGTGTGAGGTCGATGGGGTAGGCGTCGTACAAGCGCGAGCGGCCGTGGATATCGGTACGCACGGGCATGACCTTGCCATCGATATTCTTGAGCGACAGCTTGCGGGCGCGCAGGCGGCAATTGGCGCAATCGTGGATACAACCGTTGGCAACCTGCAGGATGCAGTGCTCGCTCGTCATAACGCGCGGGCGGCCGAAAACGGTGATGCCCAGGGCTGCGGGCGCGGAGGTGCCAAGCGAGATAATCTCGTCGAGCGTAATCTCGGGCGAGAGCCAAAAAGCGCCGGCCCCGCGCTCGGCGAGTGCCTCCATGCAAGGCGTGTTGTGCACGGGCAGGCAGGATCGAATTTCGGCCGTGGCGCCAACCTGGGCGGCCAGGGCAAGCTCAGAGATGTTACCGACAGCGATGGTGGCCCCAGCCTGTATCCACGAATCGACGCGCTCGTGGTCGACGGCGCGGCAGACCTCGTCGAGTACGGGCACGATGCCCTGCTCAAACGCATCGGCGGGGGAGAGCCCGGCCGCATCGAGCGCGTCGGTGGTCATGTAGATGCGCGTTGCACCCTCCACGCGCGCTGCCTCGGCGGCCTCGAGCGAGGTGACAGTGGCGCAGATTTGCGGCTCATCGCGGTAATGCTCGGGCGCGGGGCGGGAATTACTGGTGACAATCGCCGGCAGCTCTAGCGTACGGGCGCGCTCCTCGTAGGGTGCCAGAATGGCCTCTTCCAGCGCTTTGCAGGCGGCGGCACGCACCTTGTGCACGGCGGAGAAGCCCATGCCACAGCCCTCATCGAGCGCCACGTCAAAGCTCGCAGCCTCAAAGGGCGAGGAGCCCATGCGGCCCACATGCTCCACCAGATCGGCCGCCTCGACGGCGCGAGTCTTGGCGGCCTCGACAGTAAAGCCGCTGGCGGTGGCGGTGAGCGCGGGGTCGTCGCAGCAGGTGAGCGTCACGGTAAACGGCTCGCCCAGACGCGCCATGACGGACACGTCTACGTCGCGGCGCCGCAGCACGTCGCGCTTGAGCGCAGCCCCGGCGGCGTCGATGGCGCGCTGGCTTCGAATCACGCGCACGCGGCAGCCCTCGGGCATGCTGCGAGGCACGCGGCACTCGATAACATCGCCGGCGGCGGCATCCTCGGCGGCAATGGTGGTCAGGAACTGGTCGAACTCATCGTCATGGCGAAGCTCCAGCAGGTCGCCCTTGCCCACGGGCTCAAACAGCTCAATGCGGGCGATGGCGGCGCGGCGACGGCGGTCGTCGGGCTTGAGCCCACGCACGTCGCGGTTGGCCAGGCGGCTGCCCAGCACCGTGCCCACAATTTGGCCGCGGTTGTTGGAGCGCTCGTAGCTCATCATCTCGTCACCCGAGGTACCGTCTTGGTAGGCGTGCGTAAAGTCACGGTTAAAGCAACGCTTGAGCTGGCGCTGGCGGGCGGCATCCTCATCCTTAGAGGTCGAAACATCGGCCAGCATGTCATCAATCTGATGACGATACACGTCGACGATGGAATACACGTAATCGGGGGCCTTCATGCGGCCCTCGAGCTTGAGCGATGCGGCGCCGGCGTCATACAGACGACGAACGAGCTGCGATGTATTGGTATCGCGCGGGCATAGCGCGCGCTCGCGACCGGCAGGGGAGAGCGAGCGGCCGTTCTCGTCGATCAGCTCGTAAGGCAGACGACAGGGCTGAGCGCACATGCCGCGGTTGGCCGAGCGGCCCGCCATGGCAAAGCTCGAGAGAAGGCACAGGCCCGAGTAGCAAAAGCAGATGGCGCCGTGGCTAAAGACCTCCAGGTCAACGTCGGGCGCGGCGTCGTGGATGGCGGCGATCTCGTCGATGGAGAGCTCGCGCGACAAGGTCACGCGGTCGGCGCCCTGCTCGCGGCACCAGATGGTTCCGCGGTCATCATGGATGTTCGCCTGGGTCGAGATGTGTGTTTCGATGCCGGGCATGGTGCGCTTGACCTCAAAGAACAAGCCCCAGTCCTGGATAATGAAGGCATCGGCGCCCAGCGTGGAGCAGCGATGGATGAGCTGCAGCGCGTCGCTCATCTCGGATTCCTTGATGACGATGTTGACCGTGACGTAGACGCGCGACCCGGCTAGATGTGCGGCGCGGCAGGCCTGCTCAAAGGCCTCGTCGGTAAAGTTCGTTGCCTTGCGGCGGGCGTTGAAGCTGCCCATGCCACAGTAGATGGCATCGGCGCCGGCAGCGAGTGCGGCGGCAAAGGGCTCGGGGCCTCCGGCGGGGGCCAAGAGCTCGGGCCTGCGGTTGGTGGTTCGACTGGCGGTTGCGGTCATATCCTGCCTTTCAAAATGCTCAGATACTCAAAAGTATAGTGGCGCCGTCGCGATGGGCGATGCCTGTCTCTTATACACATCTCCGAGCCCACGAGACTC
>USHS01000031.1 GCA_900554585.1 uncultured Collinsella sp. | reverse complement strand
ACGAGATGCTCAGGAGTCTCGTGGGCTCGGAGATGTGTATAAGAGACAGGCGCAGCACCGTAGATATCACTGCCGCGGACGGGACAACGGTGCAGGCAACGGAGCGCTGCTGGTTTATCAACTACACGAGCTGCACGCAAAACAACCCTTTTACCGCAGCGCGAGTGGTCGACGAGCACCTGTACAAGAGCCCGTACATCAATCCCAGCGGCACCGGGGATACAAAGTCAGATTACCTCAAGCACATTGGCATCATCGCATCCGACTTTGTTGATGCGGCGCTGGCCCGGAGCATCTATCAGCGCAATTACGATACGGAGCACAAGCAGACGGCTTCGTACTATCTCCCGTACTATCTCCCGACCCGCATGCGCATGACGTACGGCGACTCGCTGAGCGATGCCTCGCTCCAGGATGGCAAGACCGTTGGCGAGGGCCATTTCCGCCTTGTCGACAGCAGCAACGTACTCAACGTAGCAGCCTCGGGACATGCGTTTGCCATCGAATATGTGGATGTCGACGCCCTGGGCAACGAGACTGTTACGGGGCTGCAGGGCCCTGTGCCCCATCGATATCGATCCACGTGCGCTGACGCCCCATTTTGAGGGACTCGAAGGCCTTAAGGCCGGCGAAGACGTGCGCGCCAAGATTGCGGCATCACTCGAGGGCAAGCTCGAAACCGATGCCTGCACGGCCCAGCTCGAGTTTGTGCACGACGCGGACGGCGCTCCGGGCACGGCAATGGCCGAGGGCGAAACATTTGCCGCAGGAACGTACTGGGTGCGCGTGAACGGTCTCTTGGGCGACGCGGCACAGAACTACACGCTCGCCAGCGACGGAGCCGCAAGCTTTACCGTTGCAGCCTCGGGCAACGCAGGCGGCACCGGCGCCGGCACCGGTACCGGCGCCAACGCAGACGGCGCCGACAAGAACGGCGGCGGCAACAAGAGCAAGGGCTCGACCGGAAAACTCGCCGACACGGGCGACGGCTCTGGTATCGCCGCCGGGCTCGCCGCTGCCGCCGTGGCGACAACGGTCGCAGGTGCAGCAATGCTTGCCAGTGACCGCGAAAACGCTGGGGACGACAGCGAATAGACAAGCCTGCCTTTTAGACACATCGACTCAATCGGGGGCGCAGGACACCGTTCTGTGCCCCCGATTTTTACCTTGGCCCGAACGCCGCCATGGGCTACATCACCATGTTCAGCGCGTTAACAAACTCCTGGGCCTTCGCACGGCTGCTCAGGCTAAAGGCACAAGCAGTCAACAGCCTGTTACGTAGGAAAACGTCGCGGCCCTTGATCCTGTTAACGCCCGTGATGTCCTTAAGGTAGACAATCTCGATATGCTTGCCGCCGAAAGTACCCTTCTTGAGCACCTCGATGCGGTTAGGGTAGATCTTGACGTCTTTAAACCTGCCCGAACCTTTGTCCTGGAACAGCAAGGTGTTGTTGTCCATGCGTGTCACTCCCATGGGGTTCGCTAAAACTGCCTCTATGGTCACATTTTAGTCACTTCGGGAATCCTGCACGAAGGCGCTAGGCGACATTGAAATTCGAGTCCGCGCGAGGCTTTAAACTAAATGATATAAAGATGCATTCCACAAGAGGAAAGTGGGGCGACAGTGATGGGCGAACTGGTAAACCGTGGAGAATCGGCAATCGTGCCAGAAGTTTTTTACAAGCAGGTTTCCTCGATTCTCAACGCCGCTCGCGACAAGGCCTATACCGCCGTTAACTTTACGATGGTTGAGGCGTATTGGGAGATCGGCAAGAGCATTGTTGATGAGCAGGGCGGAGAGGAGCGCGCCAAGTATGGAGAGGCGCTGCTCAAGGCCCTCGTAATCAGACTTACCAAGGATTTTGGTAAAGGTTTTGAAGCAAGAGAGCTGCGTAAAATGCGTCAGTTCTATCTTGCATTTCCAATTCGGGACTCACTGCGTCCCGAATTGAGTTGGACACATTATCGCAGGTTAATACGCATTCCTGACCCCGAAGCTCGCGCCTGGTACATGAACGAATGCGCCGATTCTCGTTGGAGCACGCGTCAGCTCGAGCGCCAGATCAACACCATGTTCCGCGAGCGCTTGCTTGCCAGCAAGGACAAGGAGGCCGTCACCCAGGAAATCCAAAAGAGCGCCCCGGCTCGTCGCCCCGAGGATATCATCCGCGACCCATATGTACTGGAGTTTTTAGGTTTCTCGGACGATACTGCGTTCCGCGAGAGCGATCTAGAGCAGGCGCTCATCACGCATCTTCAGAAGTTCCTGCTGGAGCTTGGCCGTGGTTTCGCTTTCGAGGCGCGCCAAAAGCGCATCACCTTTGATGGGCGCCATTTCTATATTGACCTTGTGTTTTACAACTATCTGATGCGCTGCTTCGTGCTCATCGACCTTAAGACCGATGACCTTACGCATCAGGACCTGGGCCAGATGCAAATGTATGTGAACTACTACACGCGCGAGCTCATGAACGAAGGCGACAATCCGCCTATAGGCATCGTGCTCTGCGCGGACAAAAGCGACTCGATTGTCGAGTACACGCTGCCCGAAGACAACGACCAAGTGTTTGCCGCCAAATACTTGCCGTATCTTCCAAGCAAGGAAGAGCTGGCGCGCGAGCTGAGTGCCGAGTACCGCGCCATCAACGAAGCGACTAATGGCGAAGCACAAGGATAGCAATGAGGCTCCGGCGAGCGCGACAACAGCAACGGCTCACTCATGCGCATCGCTCCCCTGGCGTTCACCGATACCACGACGGCTGTCGCAGGCGCCCTTGCCGGCACGGCCTACGGTATCGACGCCATTCCACGGGAGTGGATAGACACCCTGCGCGGTAAAGAATTGATTGAGAGCTGCCTGTTTTAGGACGCCATTCAAGAAATAAGGTAGGGGGCATCATAGAGAGGAAGATCGCAAATATCGATGAGTTCCAAATGGACGAAAACGAAACCCCGATACCCCCAACAAGACTGAGGGAGGAAGAAAACCTTTACGTCCTCCCCGACGGGCGTTACCTCCCCTGCGGGGTCTACAGGACCGCGGACGGCGGTTCGCTCATTTATGAGCCATCCGAACTAAGCTTCTTCGGGCAGATGCTTGCTCAATTCAAAGAGAGCTAGAGGCTTGATTGCCCGTTAGATCGACACTGTTCCGGACCATGGGATGGGTAGGATGCCTCCCACCGCGGCCTGTGAGGTAAAATCTTGCCTGCCGCGGAATCCGCCTGCGGGCAGCGCTCCGATCTCCGATTGGGGTGAAGCCTATGGACTTGTTTCTTGAAATCCTGCGCCTCTCGATGTACGTGACCGGCATTGCCCGGAACCTCTACGCGATCTGGCGGGAATATAAGCAGTAACGGATAGCGAAGGGAGTCATAGAAAAGGACCGGTTGCAGCCGGCCCTAGACGATAATACCTGCGTTGCCCGCGTCTCCGAAGTTTAAGCGCTGAGGAGCGGGTTCCGCGGCACAACCTGATTCTACCCAGTGGAAAGGCTCTTTTACAGCTGTTCCACCGATTATTTACATCTGGCACCCTCAAACAATCAGACGACAGTCCGCACTCCTGCGAGCTGCCCCGTTCCTCTAGCTATCGCATCGCAGCGCCAACCGGCTGCACTTCCCTACTTCCCAAATAGCGCACCCAGCAGACCGCGGCGTTTGGGCTTTTCTTCTCGGTAGGAACCCTCGGCAACCGCTGCCACCTGACGCGGTTGCTCGCCACCTCCACGACGCACGATCTGGTACAGGAACGGCGACTTGACGTATTTGACCTCGATGGGCGTGGCGTGCACGGTGCTTTCTCCGGACAGATGCAGGCTCGGATTGAGCGACGCCACCACATGCGTCTCACGCTTGTCGCTAAACACCACCGCGGCCGCGCGGCCCGTCTGGCCGTTTACGGCAATGCGCACCTGCTCGCCATCGCGGCTGTCCGTCGCCGGACGATCGACAAAGTAGACCGGCACCATCACCAGGCCGTCCTTATGCTTGCGGGCCTTGCGCGCCCAGGTTCGTATGCTCTTTTTATTGAGCCCCAGCACAGCCTCGGCATCGTTGCCGGCAATGTCGAGCGCCAGCTTATCAATGACCACCTGGTCCTTGGTAGACGCATCGACGGAGACAACGCGGAAGTCGCCTTCCTGCATGGCGGGATCGAACGGACCGACCTTGGCAAAGTCCCACGGCTCCAAAATGCCCATAAGGCGAACATCCAGATAGTTTGCCCGCGGGTATGCCCAGTCGAGCACCTCGTAGTACACCAGGGTTTCCTTGCTCAGGCCCTTGCCCGGGAAGCTCGCCATCATGCGCAGGTCCGCCAGCGCCATGGGGAAATAGAAGAGCATCATGTCGTTTTGGATCGCATCTTCCACGTCGTGCCCGGCAAAGGCATCGGGGTACTGGCGCACCAGCTGCAGCGCGTTGGCGCGCGCCTGCTGCGGCGAGATTTCGCAAGGAATACCCTGCTCCGGCACATACTCCGCACCAACGCCCATGGTCAGGCGCTTGCTAAACGTACCAGGCTTGAGCAGGTCGGCAATGCCGATCTTGTTGCCGCAGGACGGGCACTCAAACACGCGCTGAGTGGACTCGCCTTCAAAGGACGCACCGCAGAAGGGGCAGGGAATGCTCACGTGCGCTGCCTCTTGAAACTCCTGCGCCGTGCCGCGGTCCTCCCACAGCAGATGCTCCAGAACCGACTGATTGCGCCAGTGTGAATTAAAGAAATACCAGTCTGGGTCCTCCGGGCGCTCGAGTTGCGACACATGGGTGAGCTTAAGTAGCCCATCGACAACCGTCAGCGGCGTATGGCGAATGCCCAGGGCGCTCTTGGGCTCCCCCGCATCGGCCTGCCACGGGATGACCGTGCCGCAATAGGCGCACTCAAAGCTGCGTTTAGCCTGGTGTGAGTACATAGGGCCGCCGCAGTTTTGGCATTTAATGGCAAACATCTCGTCCATGGATACGTCCTCCTTTGCGCAGGGGCTGTCGACATTAAGTATGTCGGGCAGGCAGGCACATGCCCATACCCATGTGGCCCAAAATGGAGCACCTGGTCGGACAAGAAGGGCCACTCGTTAGCTCCAGCAGACCATTACTGCATTTTCTGAGCATCGGCGCACGGTGCGCCCATGCGAGCTACACTATCCCCTTAAACGAGGATGCGAGGAGATACGCCATGCTATTTGTAAATCGGCTGGTACATACGCTTGTTCCCGGCAGTGTGGACGAGCCGGTCGATACGACTTGCCGCACCAACGCTGGCTTTGCCGCAAGTCTCATCTGCATTGGCCTCAACATTACCCTGTGCCTAGCCAAGGGCATCGCGGGCCTGCTCGCCGGCTCTGTCTCGCTTGTCGCCGACGCCTTCAACAACCTCTCCGACGCCTCGAGCAACATCGTGAGCCTGCTCGGATTCCGACTTGCCAGCCGCCCGGCAGACGAAGGCCACCCCTATGGCCACGGCCGCTACGAATACCTCGCCGGCCTGTTTGTCGCCGTCCTCGTTTGTGCCGTCGGCATCAACCTGATCCTAGAGTCGGTTACCAAGATCATCAAGCCCTCCCCCACCGCTTACACGTTCATTTCCCTTGCGGCACTGGCTACGTCCATGCTCGTTAAGCTCTGGATGGCCGCGTTCAACCGCACGCTGGGCAATCGCATCGACTCCGAGACGCTCATCGCCACAGCGCAGGACTCCAAAAACGATGTCATCACCTCGGGCTCGGTCTTGGCAGCGGCGCTTATTTCGCAAGCGACAGGCTTTGATCTCGATGGCTGGGCGGGCCTGGGCGTGGGCATCTTCATTTGCATCAGCGGCATGGGCCTTGTGCGCGACGCCATCAGTCCGCTGCTGGGGCAAGCGCCCGACCCCAAGCTCGTCCAGGCAATCCGTGACAAGATCATGTCGTATCCGCAGGTCCTAGGCACGCACGACCTGATGGTGCACGACTACGGCCCCGGTCGGCAATTTGCCAGCGCGCACGTGGAAATGCCCGGCGAGGGCGATGCCTTTGAGCACCACGAGATCCTGGACACCATCGAACACGATATCAAACGCCAGATGGGCATCGCCATCACGTTGCACTGCGACCCCATTGCAACAACCGGCGATGACTTGCGCGGCTGGGTCAAGCGCGGCGTAGCGCAGATCGACCCCGCGCTTTCCATCCACGACTTGCACGAGCACGACGGCTTTGTTTCGTTTGACCTGGTGCGTCCCGACGGCTTTGACATATCCGACGAGGAGCTGCTGGGGCTCGTCACGCGCATCGTGCACGAGCGCAGGCCCGATGCATCATGCGTCGTCACGTTTGACTCCGGCTTTAGCTCGCCCGAGCGTCCGGCAGAGCAGCTGTAATCGACAGCAAAACGGGACGCCGGACCGCCGACCAGCGCGCCTATGCGCCCGGTCACGCGATCCTGCGTCCCGTTTTTGTTTGCACCGCTAAGGCTCTAGCCGCTCGGCCGCTAGTTTCCCTGTGCGCCCGAAATGCCGTTTTGCAGCGCGTCCCAAGCATTGGTAGCCATATCGCCCAGGTTCTGCGCGGTATCGCCGAGGTTCTGAGCCGTGTCGCCCAGCTCTTGCGCCTTGTCTCCCAACTCCTGCGCCTTGTTGCTCAAGTCCTCCAGCGTGTTAGAGCTCGAGCTGTCCGTGGTGCCTTGATCGCCGGACGCATTGCCCGACGAGCCGTCCTTGCGCGTAAGCTGGACCTCCAGGTTGCCATCGCCGTTGTAGTAGGCAGATGTGACGACCCAGTTGGCATCGACAACAGGCGTCGAGCCGTCGTCAGTCAGAATCACAGCATTCGAAAGATCGGCCCCGCGCGACTTGAGGAGCTTCTTGGCGTTGGACCAGTACTGCCCCGGGATATCGCTCAGATCGACGGTGTTAGATGAGGCGGACTCGGTTTGCTCGGCAGTGGTATCGGCCGTTGAACTCCCCCGCTTGTTGAGCATGCCCGACACGATGGCAAACACAATCGAGAGGGCAAAGAAGATCGCCAGCACAATGAGGATCTTCTTGATCACACTCGACGAACGCGACGGCGTCTCTTCCTCGTCCTCACCATACTGCGGAATCGATTTGGGATACTCGCGATAAGGTTGGCGCGCATACGGATCGCGCGACTCATATCGAGGCTGGGCCTGTGCCGTGCGCGGCATATACGTCGTCTGCTGAGGCTGCGGAATGGGATTTTGCGGCAGGTTGTTATAAGCATCTGTCGCCGCATTGCCATACGGGTCCGGCGCCGCATTGCCATACGGGTCCTGCGGCGCATAATCAAACGGATCCCGCGGTGTATCGCCATAGCCCATAACCCGTGTGGGTTCGGCAGACGCCTGTGTCGCATCGGGGGCAGCATTGCCGGGGTTCGACACAATGCGGGTCGCATCGGCGCTGCCGCCAGCCTGTGCGGAGCCATATCCGCCCATCACGGTCGTCTTGTCCTGGTCCATGCAACGTTTCCTTTCCGTCGCCTGTAAGCATCAAGTTATCCATGCATTCTACCCGCGCAAAAGCCTATGATGGGCAAAGCCCGCCGGTATCTACAAGACATGCGCGGGCCTAAGGATCAAAAAGCCCCGCCAGGCCATGGGGCGCGGCGGGGCAATCAAGCAGCTATGGACAGCAGGCTTAGAACAGGCCGGTGATGTTGCCGTCGTTATCGACGTCGATGTTCTCGGCCGCGGGCACCTTGGGCAGGCCCGGCATGGTCAGAACGCTGCCGGTCAGTGCGACCACAAAGTGGGCACCGGCGGAAACCTTAAGCTCACGCACGGTGATGCGGAAGCCCTCGGGAGCGCCCAGGGCCTTGGCGTTATCGCTAAAGCTGTACTGGGTCTTGGCGACGCACACCGGTAGGTTACCAAAGCCGTTCTCGCGCAGCTCGGCGAGCTGACGCTTGGCCGCCGGGGTAAAGTCGACGCCATCGGCGCGGTAAACCTTGGTGGCGACGGCCTCCAGAGCATCGGCAACATCGGCGCCGTCCTCGTAGGCAAACTTGAGCTCGCTCGGCTGCTCAATCAGGCGCATGACCTCATCGGCCAGCTCGAGCGCGCCCTCGCCGCCCTTGGCCCAGACCTCGGAAAGCTTAACGTTAACGCCGAGCTTCTGGCACTCGGACTCGATGAGCGCAAGCTCTGCCTCGGTGTCCGTCGGGAAGCGGTTGATGGCGACCACGCAGGGCAGACCGTAGACATTCTGAATATTGTCAACGTGGCGCAGCAGGTTGGGCATGCCGGCCTTGAGGGCCTCGAGGTTCTCCTCGTTGAGGTCGGCCTTGGCAACGCCGCCGTTGTACTTAAGCGCACGGGCGGTGGCGACAATCACGACAGCGCTGGGGCGGACGCCCGTCATGCGGCACTTGATGTCGAGGAACTTCTCGGCACCCAGATCGGCGCCAAAGCCTGCCTCGGTAATGGCGACATCGCCAAAGCGCATAGCCATGCGAGTGGCCATGATGGAGTTGCAGCCGTGGGCGATATTGGCGAAGGGACCGCCGTGGACAAACGCGGGCGTGCCCTCGAGCGTCTGCACCAGGTTGGGCTTGAGCGCATCCTTAAGCAGCGCAGCCATGGCGCCCTGGGCCTTGAGGTCGCGAGCGCGAACGGGCTCGCCGGCAAAGCTGTAGCCGACGACGATCTCGCCCAGGCGCTCCTTGAGGTCGTTGATGCTCGTGGACAGGCACAGGATTGCCATGACCTCGGAGGCAACGGTAATGTCGAAGCCGTCCTCGCGCGGCACGCCCTGAGCCTTGCCGCCAATGCCGTCGATAACGTGGCGCAGCTGGCGGTCGTTCATGTCGACAACGCGCTTCCAGGTGATGCGCTTAACGTCGATACCGAGCTGGTTGCCCTGCTGAATATGGTTGTCGAGCATGGCGGCCAACAGGTTATTGGCAGCACCGATAGCGTGGAAGTCGCCGGTAAAGTGCAGGTTGATGTCCTCCATGGGGATGACCTGCGCCCAGCCGCCGCCGGCGGCGCCGCCCTTCACGCCAAACACGGGGCCGAGCGAAGGCTCACGCAGGGCCACGGCGCTCTTGACGCCGCGACGGCGCAGGCCGTCGGCCAGGCCGATGGTCGTGGTGGTCTTGCCCTCGCCGGCGGGCGTGGGGTTGATGGCGGTCACGAGGACGAGCTTGGCCTGGTGATCGGTCGGCTCGTTGAGCAGTGAATAGTCAACCTTAGCCTTGTCGAAGCCGTACGGAATCAGGTGCTTTACGTCGACGCCGGCGTTCTTAGCCACCTCGGTAATGGGCAGCGGCGTGACGGAACGTGCGATTTCGATGTCAGTAGGCATGGGCGGTCCTTTCGTTACCGAATGAGAAAAAGACCAATTCAGCATAGCACGGGCGCGCAATAGTAAAACACCCGTAACCGATGAATGGCGATATGTTTATCCAATGCTCAGCGATAGCCTACAGACCAGCCAAAACAAACCCGCCTCTAAACGGCTGGCTCGATGCCCAAGTGCTCAAAGGTGCGCAGCGTTGCCTGGCGGCCCTGGGGCGTGCGAATCATCAAGCCGCACTGCAGCAGATAGGGCTCATAGACATCCTCGAGCGTACCCGGGTCCTCGCCCACCGCGCTGGCAAGGGTCGTCAGGCCCACGGCACGGCCGGAGAACGTCTTGGCGAGCGTCTCCAAGATGCGAATATCCATCCAGTCCAGACCAAGCTCATCGATCTCAAAGAACTCGAGCGCCTGACGGCAGATATCAAGCTCAATAGGACCGTTACCGCGCACCTGCGCATAGTCGCGCACGCGCTTGAGCAGACGGTTGGCCAAGCGCGGCGTGCCACGCGAGCGCGACCCGATCTCGAGCGCACTGGGATGGTCGATCGTCACACCCAGGATGGTCGCCGAGCGCGTCAC
>USHS01000030.1 GCA_900554585.1 uncultured Collinsella sp. | reverse complement strand
CGTCGGCAGCGTCAGATGTGTATAAGAGACAGCACGAAGTGCGCAGCGGAGGTTCTTTCATGTCCGAGGACGCGCCGGAAAGGTAGGTTGCCCTCGGGCCGGACATACAAGGCAGCTTACGCGACGGTGTAAACCCAGTTGTGCTTATCCTCGACAGCACCAGACTGGATACCAGTCAGGGTCTCGCGAAGCTTCTTCATCACGGGGCCAATCTCGGTGCAGCCAGCCGGGAAGGTCACGGTCTCATCGGCACCATAGACCTTGTTGTCGATCTCGCCCACCGGGGAGATGACGGCAGCGGTGCCACACAGGCCACACTCCACAAAGGTGCCGGCCTTGACCTCGGCCCACTCGACGGGGCGCTGATCGACGGTCATACCCAGGTCCTGAGCAACCTGAACAAGCGAGCGACGGGTGATGGAGGGCAGGATGGAGTCGGTGTGCGACTGAGGAACGACGAGCGTGCCGTCCTCCTTCACGAACAGGACGTTGGCGCCACCGGTCTCCTCGACATAGGTGCGGGACTCGGAGTCGAGATACAGGTTCTCGGCATAGCCCTCGCGGTGAGCCTCCATCGTGGGCTTAAGGGACATGGCGTAGTTGAGGCCGGCCTTGATGTTACCGGTGCCGTGCGGTGCCGCGCGGTCATACTCGGAAACGCGCAGCTTGACGGGCTTGAGGCCACCCTTAAAGTACGGACCAACCGGGGTCACGAGAATACGGAACGTGTACTCAGGAGCGGGGGCCACGCCAATCACGTCACCGGAGCCGATCATAAACGGACGCACGTACAGGGTCGCACCGGAGCCGAAAGGCGGAACCCAGGCGGCGTTGGCAGAAACGACTTGCTTGACGGCCTCGACAAACTTGTCCTTGGGGAATGGGGGCATCTCGAGGCGCTGGGCAGAGTTATACATGCGCTCGGCGTTCATGTCGGGACGGAAGCAGACGATGCTGCCGTCCTCGGCGGTGTAGGCCTTCAGGCCCTCAAAGACCTCCTGGCAGTAATGGAAGATGCCACCGCACTCGGAGACGTGCAGGGTATGGTCGGTGGTCAGGCCGCCCTCGTCCCACTCGCCATCCTTCCAATGGGCCTCGTAGCTGTAGTCGGTCTTCATGTAGCCAAAGCCGAGGCTACCCCAATCGATATCCTTCTTCTCGACAGTCATGTGTCGCTCCTTACATACACAGTTGCATACTCGCGAGCCCGCACGCAAGGACCGAGACCGATCGCGTCGCAACGTCGCACGCCCGGAGCGTAGAGCCGGACGGGACACGCGAACAGCATCGAAGTCGATGGCACGTCGATTCGCATGCACGAGATTGTACTCCGCACACGCGTCGGATAAAACGTTTTTCTTTAACTAACTAAAGTATTTTCATTTGGCTGAAGCAAAGAGGCCCGCCACCGTAAACGGTGACGGGCCTCAACGACGCGATTTGTGCGCCGGCTCGAGCTAGGCGTTCTATTTGCCCAGCTTAGCCTTAACCAAGCCGACCACGGTCGGGATGATCGACACGGCGACGATGCCGATAATCAGCAGCTCAAAGTGCTCCTGCACAAAGGGAATGCCGCCAAAGAAGTAGCCCAGCAGCGTAAAGACCGTCGACCAGGTAATGCCGCCCAGCACGTTAAAGACGACAAAGTTGCGCCAGTGCATGCCGCCCATGCCGGCGATAAAGGGCACAAAGGTGCGGATAAACGGAAAGAAGCGACCCAGGAAGATGGCCAGGTGACCCCACTTGTCCAAGAAATCCTCGGACTTTTTGATGCGCTCGGGCGTCATGGCCTTTACCTTGCCCGAGGCAATGATCTTGCAGCCAAAGAAGTGGCCGATCATAAAGTTGCACTGATCGCCCAGGATGGCTGCGGCCCATGCGACGGCCAGCAAAGCCACGATGTTAAAGCCGCCGTTGTGGGCAAAGAAGCCCGAGGCAAACAGCAGCGAATCGCCGGGAAGGAACGGGAAGAACACCACGCCCGTCTCGATAAAGATGATCAGGAACACGCAGCCGTAGGCCATAAGCGGGCCGGCGGCGATCCAGCTGGCAATCGCGGTGCGCGGGTCTTTGAGCAGCTCGGCGATAAAATTAATGAAACCCATGAAGTAAAACCTCTCAGTTGTGGGCGCGGATACGTCCAAGTTGACCAGTATACGGTTGCAGCGCCCCCTCGTGCGCAACCCCACAAAAGGATGACTCCATTACCAGCAAGTTTGCATAACTGACACCTGTTGCGCAATGCCGCCAAGATTGTTCTTCCTAATCCCTAGCGAATCGCTATACTTTATTGAATCGCATTGCCATGGCGCTAAGGGAGGGCGGCCGGTGAGCTTTATCAATACCATTCGCGAGGACATCAAGACCGTCCAGGCGCAGGACCCCGCCGCGCAAAACGGTCTGGTCATCTTCCTTTCCTATCCTGGCCTGCACGCCAAGTGGAACCACGTGCCCGAACACTGGCTCTGGGAGCACGGTCATCGCTCGCTCGCCCGTGTGCTATCTCAAATCACCCGCCACATCACCGGCGTCGAGATTCACCCTGCCGCGCAGATTGGCAAGCACTTCTTTATCGACCACGCCATGGGCGTCGTCATCGGCGAAACCACCATCGTGGGCGACAACTGCGTGCTCTACCAGGGCGTCACGCTCGGCGGTACCGGCAACGAGACCGGCAAGCGCCACCCCACCCTGGGCGACAACGTCACCGTGGGCACGGGCGCCAAGGTGCTCGGCAACATCCGCATCGGCAACAACGTCAAAATCGGCGGCAACTCCGTGGTAGTCAAGGACGTACCCGACAACTGCACCGTCGTGGGCGTGCCGGGGCGCATCATCAAGCGCAACGGCTGCCGCGTGTTTGAGGAGACGTTTGACGCCAAGCAGCACCGTGAATACATGCCCGACGACGCGGCCGAGCAGTCCGCCCTCAACCGTCAGGGCATCACCGAGAACGCCCGCCGCGTTAAAGAGCTCGAGCAAGAGGTGGCTGAGCTCAAGGCCCTGGTACGCGAGCTAGCAGATCGGTAGCCGCTCCTGTTGCGGAGGCCATGGGCGGTATGCACATGATGCCGGCTGCGGAGACGTGGCCGTAAAGCAGAAAGCGGGGGATTGCACATTGTCAATCCCCCGCTTTCTTAATTTTTGGGACAAATATACCTGACGACAAGTGTCCCGCGGCAACCCTCCGTCAGGGACGGCGTCATCTAACACATTTGTCCCGTGCCGGGGATGCGATGCGGGCAAACCCCCGCCGTCAGGGACAAATCAGTCTGACGACGCCGCCCCGTGAAGGCGCCTTACCTGCTAGCGCCTGTTATGGCGGCGCGTCAGGGCAAAGCCGGCGGCCAGCACAATGACGCCGGCAATCGCGATGCCCGCAACCAGGGCGAACGTGCGGTCTCCCGCATGGGGCAGCACCGCTGCGTCCTGCTTCTTGGCCGCAGACCTGGTCTCCGTGACGGTCGTTGCAGAGCCGGAGCCCTTACCGTCCGACGGATCCTTGGGGTCGGGCACGGGCTCAGGCGCAGGCGCCGCCTTAAAGAGCGCGCGCACCGTCACGGCTTTCTCGCCCAGCAAAAAGGTCGTCGTGGCAGAAGCCGCATCCGCGAGCTCGATGTCACCGTCGATAACCTCCCAGTGGTCAAAGACATAGCCCTCGTCCGCCACAGCGGTGAGCGCAACCTTGGTGCCGGGGAGCGCACCGCGAGGGTTGCTCGTGGCCGAGCCACCCTCGCCCGCCTCAACGGTCACGTAGGTCATCGGTTGAATGGGCGTCATCGCAAGCTCAAAGTGTGCGGTCAGCGTAGTGTTGCTGCTGCCCATGCGCACGATGGTCTCGGTAGCGTTGGCATCCTCGACCTTAGCGTCGCCCTCATCGACGGCCCAGCCTGTGAACACGTAGCCCTCATCCGCCACGGCGTTCACGCCGATCTGGGTGCCGGGCTCGCCACCCACGGGAGCGCCTTCGACAAGGCCAGCGGTACCATGGCCATCAACCTTTACGGTCAGGGCGCCGTAGATGTTAAAGATCCCGCTCTCGGCCTCATTGAGCTTAAAGTTCCTGTTGCAGGTTGCAGCGTTGATATGAAGCGTGTACTCGCCCGGGTTCTCGCCGGGCTCGCGCTGGTAGGAGACGGTCGGGCTTACCTCGGTCGCAAGGTCTCCGCCCTTCCACGTGGTGGTGCCGCGGTCGATAAGCTCATAGGAGTAGGCGGATTCAGGATCGGCCTCGCCATAGATCTTGGAGGCGTTGTTGGCCTTAACGGACACCTCGCGCGGGTTGATCTTCAGCGTGGTCGCCTTGGAGCTCGTCGCGTGCTGGGCATCGCCCAAATACGTTGCGACCACCTTATAGGTGCCGGCCTCAGTGGGCATGCCGTTCAGCTTAACATCAAACGCGCCCGATGCGCTCATGCCAAAGTACGAGAAGGTCACCTCGGCGCCCTCGAGCGGCTGGTCGCCCACATAGACCTGGGCGTTCATGGCCTGCGCGGCACCGTCGTACTCGTGGATCTCATCGCCCATCGAGATCGTGGTCTCGAGCCTGCTGATCTTGAAGGCGCGCGTGATGGGGGCTGCGGCGTAGTTGCCGCCCAGGACGTAAGCGACCTCGGTGTAGCAGCCGGGCTTGGTGGGCTTCACGTTGGGATCGGTGCTCTTAAACGTGCTGCCGTCGTAGGCGATGCCCGTGATCAGGTAGCGAACCTTTGCGCCCGCAACCGCGGCATCGCTGTCGACGACCTTCGCACCAAAGTCAAAGTTTGCAAGCTCGTCGCTGCCAACGGCAAAGCCGCCCTTGGGCGTCGAGGCGTTCCACGTGAGGGTAACGTCCTCGGTCTTAGGTGCTATGGTGAGGTAGCCCACGCCCGCAGAGGTCTCGTAATTGCCGCTCGTAGTCACCGCAGTCACCAGGTAGACGCCCGCCTTAGAGGGCGTACCGCCGAGGGCAACAGTGGAGCCTCCCAGGCCCAGATCCTGAGCGGTGTCGAGCGCGCTCTTAAGGGAATCGATCACCTGGTCGGGATTCTCAACACCCGCCGCCTTCAGGGCGAGCCTAAGGGCTGTCATGGTTGCATCGTTGTTGAGCAGGTTGATGAGGCCGTCAAGCGTGACACCCTTATCGAGATGCAGGATCGAGTTGATCGCGCTCTGCGCCTTGCCACCACCCACGTAGCTCAAATCGATCGAGAGGTAGCCCTTGCCGTCGCCATCGATACCGGCGACAACGATAACGGGCTCGGTCTCTTTATTGCTCGGCGTGGAGGAAACCAGGTCCGCGACTGCCACGGTGTTCCTATACGTAATGCTCGTGTTCTTGACCTTGACCGAGGAAGGGGCCTTGGTCACGGTTACGGTCGCGGTGGCCTCGGAGGGCTTGTAGGTGCCGTTGCCCTTGAACTTCATGGTGACGGTGTACTCGCCCACCTTCTGCTCAAGGCCGTCGATCTCAAAGTCGTTCCGAGAAAGACCGTTGACCGGCTTGCCCGTTACCTCGTCCACGACGGTGGGGGCAAGCTGGCGGTAGACCTTGGCCTTCAGGGCATCAAAATCCTCGCTGTACTGGACCGAGGTAGCCGCGTTCATCGAAATGTGCGTGACAGTGCGGCCGTCGACCGGCTTGACGGTGAGCGTGATGGTGCTGGCGGGATACTGGTCGTTACCGGCATAGCGGATCCGGATTTGCTCGGAGTCCTTCTTACCAAAGGCATGGAGCAGGAACTCGTACCGGGCAGGCGTGTAGTCAAGCGACTTCCACACATCTCCAACCGAGCCGGCTTTGTACTTGATAGTCACATCGCCGGCGGTGAGCCCGGCAGGCACGCTGTTGGCAGCATCGAGGGCGGCGTTGAAGACAATCTCGTTATACGTGCTGCTGTCCTTGCCCAGGATGCCCACCTGGGCACCGTCGATGCCAACGAGCCCGGCCTTCACGGTGTTGACCTTGAGGATGCAGGTCTCGTCCTTGGTGAGCGCAGGCAGGGTGAGCGTCGCGACCTGATTTTTGAAGCTGAGGCCCGCATCGCCGTTGCGATACGTGGTGCCATTGAACTCGATGGATTCCACGGCGTAGCCATCGGCAGGTGTGGCAACAACGGAGACGGAGTTCTTGACGTTGACCGAGACGCTGGAACCGGCGGCGGCAGAGGTACCGCCGACGGTCAGGCTCTTGAGGTTGGCAGAACTTGCGTCGTCAACCTTGACGGTCGCCTCGGTGTCGGCCTTATAGGTTACCTTAATTTGGGAATCGGCCTTGCTCGGGATGGTGTAGTTTCCATCGGCGTCTGGCGTCACGGTATTGTCGTCGATCTGGACCTGCTCGACCTTGTAGTCGGCGACATTCTGGACCGCAAAGGTCTTGGTTGCACCCTCGTCGATGTCGTAGGTGCCCGCGTTTGCGTACGACTTACCGTCAACGACGATGCCGCCGAGCTGCGCGCCCGTAGCGTCAGCCGCGCCCTCGGTGACAACGGTAGCCGTCCAATAGCGGGTGAGGGTCAAGGTGCCGTCATTGACCCATTCGCGCTTAATGTACGAGCCACCGACCTTCTTGTGCTCTTGGACCTCATAGACGCCGGGCTCAAGGTTCGCGGAGTCAAAGTTCAAGACCCAGTATGTGATCTCGGTCCATTTGTCCGTGCCGTTGAGGCGAATACGATACGCGCCCGTACCGACCGCTCTATAGACGTCGGATTTTCTGACATCGCTCCACTTGGAGCCCGCCTCGCGGATACTCCTACTTGCACTGGCTGCGTAGGTGGCAACACGGTCCCCCTGCTGTTGCTCCGCGTTGGTCGCAGCGGCGTCCTCGGCGGCGGACTCATCCTCCGCAGGCACAGCCTCCCCGGTATCGCTACCGGTCGCTACTTCAGAACCCCACCCTGCTCTGATATCGCCTGATCGGCGGATTGGGCCGCCTCGGCCAGTGCCGGCGTGGGAATCTGGCCCACGGCCATCACCACCGCCAGCAGCCCGGCCAATGCCCGGTTGCAGTTGATCCGTCTCATATGCTCTCGCCTTCCTCTATGCGGTCGTGCCGTACCGAAATGTACTCGCGACAGAAATTTACACAGTTATAATCTCAAACAGAACGCGTCAAATGCGCACCAAGGAAGCACATTCATAGAAACTGTCAACGATTCACACATTTCTTGTTCAACGAATGCGACAGATCACACGTTGCCAATCCCCTGCTTTATTAATTTTTGGGACAAACAAACCTGGCAACAAGCGTCCCACGTCACCCGCCCGTCAGGGACCGCGTCGTCTGACTCATTTGTCCCGTGCCGGGAATGCGACGTGTGCAACAAAGGGACTGTCCCTTTGTCACATTATGCGAACTGACTCAGATAGAGGTCGGCGTAGGCACCCTCGGCTGCGAGCAGCTCCTTATGCGTGCCCTGCTCGATAATGTTGCCGTGGTCCATGACCAGAATCAGGTCGGCATCCACGATCGTCGACAGACGATGCGCGATCACAAAGCTTGTGCGCCCATGCATGAGAGCGTCCATGGCACGGCCGATGGCGAGCTCGGTGCGCGTGTCCACGCTCGACGTCGCCTCGTCCAGGATGAGAATCGCCGGGTTGTTGAGCAGCACGCGTGCGATGGTCAGCAGCTGACGCTGGCCCTGGCTGATGCTTTCGGCATCGTTGGCCACGCGCGTGTCGTAGCCCTGCGGCATGGTGTGCACAAAGAAGTCGACCTGCGCGGCGCGGGCGGCAGCCACGATCTCGTCGCGCGTTGCCTCGGGGCAGCCGTAGGCGATGTTTTCGGCAATCGTGCCGTCGAACAGCCAGGCGTCCTGCAGCACCATGCCAAACTGCTGGCGCAGCTCGCCGCGATCCATGAGGCTCGTATCCACGCCATCGAGCGTAATACGCCCGCCGTCAATCTCGTAGAAGCGCATGAGCAGGTTGATGAGCGTGGTCTTGCCCGCGCCCGTGGTTCCCACCACGGCGATCTTCTGGCCCGGCTCGGCGGTAAACGACACGTCGCGCATGAGCGGCTTTTCGGGCGTGTAGCCAAAGCGCACATGCTCAAAGGCGACGCGGCCCTCCACGCGACCCGGTAGCTTGGCGGCCTCGCCCGGCTTCGGATCCGCCTCCATCTCGGGCTCGTCGAGCAGGTCGAACACGCGCTCCGCACTCGCCAGCGCGCTCTGTAGCGAGTTGAAGGTAAACGACAGCTGCGTCATGGGCTCGGACGCCTCGTAGATAAACTGGAAGAACGCCTGGAACACACCGACGCTCATGTGGCCGGCAACCAGCATGCTGCAACCCACAATCGCAATCACGATCTGTGCCAGGCGGCCGATAAAGCGCACCGCGGGACCGACGGCGTTAATCATAAAGTCGGCCTTGGTGCTCACGCGCGCTAGCTCCCTCGAGGCCTGGTGCACTTCGGCAGAACTCTGACACTCGCGGTTGAATGCGCGAATCACCAGACGGCCCGAATAGCCCTCCTCGACCGCGCTCGTGATCTTGGATACCCACTCCTGGCGCTCACCCGTCACATCATGCGTACGGCGCGAAACCACCTTGGTCACCAGAAGCGATACCGCCGTAAAGCCCAAAAAGACCAACGTGAGCCTGACGCTATAGACGAACATCATGATTATGGCGCCCGTCACGGTACCTATCGACATCAGCAGCTGCAGCAATCCGCGCTGCATACTCTCGGACATCTTGTCCAAGTCGTTGGTCGCGCGGCTGACCACCTCACCGGGGCGATGCGCGTCAAAGTAGGCGAGCGGCAGGCGGCTGAGCTTTTGCGCGATGCGGTTGCGCAGGCGCAAGTTGAGTCGCTCGGCCACACTCGACATCAAAAAGCTCTGCAGCGCATAGAACGATCCGGCGGCCGTCCAGATCATAAAGTAGATGAAGATGGTCCTGCCGCAGTTCTCCCAGGTGATGTTGAAGGTGGTGTCGTTGGCAAACGCCACCTGAATGTGGCCCCACAGCTCATCGATTACGCGGGCGCTATATGCCGGCGCAGCGGTGTTAAAGATGACATAGAACACAATGCTCGCGAACACGATATAGAAGCGCCAGTGGTCGCCGGCGGCCTCACTCCACAAGCGGCGCACCGTGGCCCAGGTATCCCGGGGCGTCTCGTCCTCGTCTTCATCGTCCACATCGCGCATGCGCTCAGCCTCGGCTCGAGCGCGCTCATCTTCGGCGCGCTCATTTTCCTCATAGAGCGCCTGGCGGCGAGCCTCGCGCGCGGCTGCAGCCTTGGCGGCCTCATCCAGCTCGGGTGCTACGGCAACCTGGTCGACCGTTTTATCGGCAACGTCCGCAGCGGCGGTATCGACAACACCGCCTTGTTTCTTGAGCTCCTCGGCCATGCTACTCACCTCCCTTCATTTGCGATTCTGCGATAGCGCGGTACACCTCGCAGGTTTCCATAAGCTCGCCATGCGTGCCCAAGCCCACAACCTCGCCGTCCTTGAGCACGACGATCTGGTCGGCGTGCAAGATCGTCGAGATGCGCTGCGCGATGATGAGCACCGCGGCATCGCGCGTCACGTCCTGCAGCGCGTGGCGCAGCGCCGCGTCGGTCTTAAAGTCCAGAGCCGAAAAACTGTCATCGAAGATATACAGATCGGCATGCTTCATGAGCGCACGGGCGATTGCCAAACGCTGGCGCTGGCCGCCCGAAAAGTTCGTGCCGCCCTGGGATACCGGCGTATCGAGCCCCTGCGGCTGATCGAGCACAAAGGTGCTCTGGGCAACCTGGAGCGCATGAAGCATGTCGGCCTCGGTCGCATCTTCATTGCCAAAGCGCAGATTGCTTGCCACGGTGCCCGAGAACAGCCATGCCTTTTGCGGCACATAGGCAATGCGCCCGCGAATCTCGTCTTGCGAAAGATCGCGCAGATCGACGCCGTCCAGGCGAATGGCGCCCTTGGTGGCATCGTGGAAGCGCAGCAGGAGCTTGGCCACCGTCGACTTGCCCGAGCCCGTCGAGCCGACGATCGCAGTCGTCTGACCGCGGCGACAGGTAAAGTTCAGATTGCACAGCGTGTCCTCGTCGGCATCGTCAAAACGAAACGACATATGGT
>USHS01000029.1 GCA_900554585.1 uncultured Collinsella sp. | reverse complement strand
TCGTCGGCAGCGTCAGATGTGTATAAGAGACAGCCTTCACGCTTGCTATTTGGTGCATGTTTGCCCAGGTGTTCCCGTACTTCCAGGAGGAGTCCATCTTTGTGACCCACTCCACGCTCGACCCCGGCGCCGCTACCGCGGTCTCGGTCGCCGCGCTGATCGCCAACGTCGCCGCAATCATCTACATCGCCTACCGTGCCAAGAAGCTCGGCCGCAATCCCTACAAGCAGGATGTCTTTGAGGGCACCAGCGATTGGGAGAAGGCCACCGCTCGCCGCGCCAAGGTGGACTACGCTCACGCCGAGTAACGCGCCTGACGCAAACATCGCTTGAGTACGAAGCCGCATAGCCGGCTCCGCGCAACTCAACGCATTGCAGAGCCCCCGGAATGTGATTCGTTCGCGTTCCGGGGGCTTTTTGCTGCCGCGAGGATGCGACTGAACGATGCGCTCGGGTTAAATCGGATCTTATATTTCGCATGCGCTTTATATGGCTCCATTTTTGGGTACAGTGTTGTCCCGATATTGAGCTTGGGGGATATATGAAAGATGAGACGATGGGCCAAGAGGATGCGGCCCAAGATGCAGAAGCGTGTGCCGAGGCCCTGGAGAGCCTTGACCGGATCGCACTGGCCGAGATTGCGTTTGACGATTCGAGCGTTGATGTGCGAGATGAGCCGGAAATCGAAGCGCAGCCCGATGATCAGGATGCAAAAGACGATGGCGCCGCGCCCACCGAAGACGAGGCGGGGCACGAGGAATCCGAATGCGAGGCCGACGACCAGCCCGAATCCGACACGAGCGAGGAAACCATCTTGCTCGACAGCTTGCCCGCCGAAGATTCGCTGACCCGCGAGCTCCCTGGCTTAGGCTCTGCGCCTGCCGTGGACGAGACCATCGCCATGGGCGATATTCCCCTGCCGTCCGTTCCCTCGGCACGCGAGGCCGAGGTTCGCCATCGCAAGATGTCGCCCAAGCGACGCAACCTGATGGTGGCAGGCGTTGTTGCCGTCGCGCTCGTCGCCGGCGGCGCGGGCTATGCGGCTTGGAACGGATACCAGCAAGAGCAGGCCGCCGTGGTTGCCGCAAACGCCCATACCATGATGTCGGTGCAAATTGGCGTACATGCCGCGGGGCTCGACTGCTCCACCGGCTCAAAGATCCCCGTGCAGGTGAGTGGCCAGGACTCCGACGGCTCTTCTGTGAGCGAAACGCTCTACGTTGACGAGCACGGTCGCGGCATTAAGCTGCTGCCCGGCGATTACACGCTCTCCATTGCTGGATCCCCCATCGCGGAAGACGGCACCATCTACACCGTCCCGACCACCAAGGCGCAGGTCACCATTAAGAGCGATGGGCAGGATTTGAGTGCCCAGGCCACCTTTAAGCTCAAGGTACCTTCGGCCGACACGGTGACCGACGACCAGATCGATGCCGCCGCCAAGTATGCCGAGGAAGGGGGCGCAAGCTCTGCCGCCGCGGCAAAGATACTCCAGCAGGCGGCAATTACGCGCCGTGATGCCGCCGCCAACGCCGTAAGCGCAAGCGAGGCACAGTCCGCCCGCGATGCCGACGCTCGACACAAGGCGACGAACCTGTATCAGCTCGATATTCCGGTTGAGTGGTATGGCAAGGTCGCGACCTGGCAAAACGGCAGCACGCTGTGCATCTATCTGGGCGATGACACCAATACGCCAATCGTGACACTTGTCGCAGTGCGCGACGGCGAGACCTTTACCCCCGACGACGGCGATACGGTTTTGGGCACGGTCAACCTAGGCAACGGCTACACCGTCTACGCCAGCGGCCCTGTCTATCCGTACGTGATTCCGCAAACCATCAACGGGCGTACGCAGAACCCCGTGTCGACCTACCCCATGGATACGGCGATTGAGCTTGTCGAGCTCACGACCGGCAACCGCTACACATACAGCCAGATCAAAAACGACCTGGTCGGTAAAGACGGCAAGGCAGACGCCGCGACCAAACTCGAGACCGACTACCTCGCTCAGATTCTCCTGCCGAGCATCAAAGCCCAGGACTAGCCGGCCCGAAGACAGACGCCCAACACCCACATCCCTAACGCAGTTGCGGTGAAATAGGGACTGTTTTTGCTGGTCAAACCGCAAAACAGTCCCTATTTCACCGCAACTTATTGGTGGCCTTTTGGGTGGCACTTAGCGCCAGGGGTCGGCTTCGAACATCGGCTCGCGCTCGGGGCGGCGATCGCTGTAGGGATCGTAGCCGTCATCGTCCTCGTTCTCGGCGCGAATGTAGGGGTCGCGCGGCTTGGGTGCCGGTTTGGACGTGGGCTTGGGCGCCGGCGCGCTTGTCTTGTTCTCGTCTTTCATCTGCATAGCTCCTTACATCGCATCCGCTCAACATCATCGATTGTCGCACGAAAAAGGGCGGCGGACCCAATTGGATCCGCCGCCCTTGGCGTTTAGAGACGACTGGCAGATTTTAAGGCATCTCCCAAAAATCTACTCGGCGTCGGGGACCTCGTAGATGGCCGCCGGCGTGTTGTCGCACACGACGGTAAAGCCGCCATCCTTGTCGACATCGACCGTCACCTGATCGCCCTCGCGCACCGTGCCGTCGATGATAGCGGCGGCGATGGCATCCACGACCTCGCGCTGAACCAGACGCTTGAGCGGACGGGCGCCAAACACGGGGTCCAGGCCGCCCACGGCGAGCATCTGCTTGGCCGCCGGGGTGATGGCAAGCGTCATGCGCTCCTTGGCCAGACGCGCGCGGACGTCGGCAAGCTGGATGTCGACGATCTTCTCGATCTGCGCCATGCCGAGCGGATGGAACACCACGATATCGTCGATACGGTTGAGGAACTCGGGGCGGAAGGTCTGAGCCATGGCGGCGTCGACCTGATGGCGCATCTCCTCCTCGTCCTTACCGGACAGATCGGCGATGGCCTTGGAGCCCACGTTGGACGTCATGATGATAATCGTGTTCTTGAAGGACACTTGGCGACCCTGGCCATCGGTCAGGCGGCCGTCGTCGAGCACCTGCAGCAGCACGTTGAAGACATCCGGATGAGCCTTCTCCATCTCGTCGAGCAAGATTACGGAGTACGGACGACGGCGCACGGCCTCGGTGAGCTGGCCGCCCTCGTCGTAGCCCACGTATCCCGGGGGCGCACCGATCAGACGCTGGACGCTGAACTTCTCCATATACTCGGACATGTCGATACGCACGAGTGCGCGCTCGTCATCGAACAGGCACTCGGCCAGCGCCTTGGCGAGCTCGGTCTTGCCCACGCCGGTGGGGCCCAGGAAGAAGAAGCTGCCGATGGGCTTGTCCGGGTCGGAGAGACCCGCACGGCTGCGACGCACGGCCGCGGCCACAGCGGAGACGGCCTCGTCCTGACCGATGACGCGCTTATGCAGCTCACCCTCCAAGCCCTTCAGCTTGTCGAGCTCGCCCTGCATCATCTTGGAGACGGGCACGCCGGTCCAGGCACTCACGACCTCTGCGATCTCATCGGAGGTCACCTGCTCGTTGAGGCCCTCGCCGTCCTGCTGCTTTTGCGCCTCGAGCGCGGCCTCGGAATCCTGAATCTGCTGCTGCAGGCCCGGAATCACGGAGTAGCGCAGCTCGGACGCACGGCCCAGGTCGCCGTTGCGCGTCGCGCGCTCCTCTTCGCTCTTGGCCTCGTCGAGCTGTCCCTTGAGCTCCTGCACGTGGTCGATGGCGTTCTTTTGGTTAAGCCAGCCGGCCTTTTGCACGTTGAGTTTTTCCTGGACCTCGGCAATCTCCTGGCGCAGAGCCTCCAGACGCTCCTTGGAGGCATCGTCGGTCTCCTTCATGAGCGCCTGCTCCTCGATCTGCAGCTGGGTGAGCTGACGCGTGGTGGCGTCGATCTCGACCGGCATGCTGTCGAGCTCCATGCGAAGGCGGCTTGCGGCCTCATCGACCAGGTCGATGGCCTTGTCGGGCAGGAAGCGGTCGGCGATGTAGCGGTCGGAGAGGTCGGCGGCGGCCACGAGCGCGCTATCGGTGATATGTACGCCGTGGAAGATCTCGTACTTCTCCTTGAGGCCACGCAGGATCGAGATGGTGTCCTCGACGGTAGGCTCGCTGACCATCACTGTCTGGAAACGACGGGCAAGCGCCGCGTCCTTCTCGATGTACTTGCGGTATTCGTCGAGCGTGGTCGCGCCGATCGCATGCAGGTCGCCACGGGCAAGCGCAGGCTTGAGGATGTTGCCGGCGTCCATGGAGCCCTCGGTGGCACCCGCGCCCACGATGGTATGGAGCTCATCGATGAACAGGATGACCTTACCTTCGGACTTCTGCACCTCCTTGAGCACGGCCTTCAAGCGGTCCTCGAACTCGCCGCGGTACTTGGCGCCGGCGACCAGCGCGCTCATGTCGAGCTCGATGAGGTCGCGGTCGCGCAGGGAGCTCGGCACGTCGCCGGCCACGATACGCTGGGCGATACCCTCGACGATGGCCGTCTTGCCGACGCCCGGCTCGCCGATGAGCACGGGGTTGTTCTTGGTGCGACGGGACAGGACCTGGATGGTACGACGGATCTCGTCGGTACGGCCGATGACCGGGTCGAGCTTGCCGGCACGGGCAAGGTCGCAGATGTTGCGTCCGTACTGCTCCAGCGCCTCAAACTGCGTCTTGTCCTCGGCAGACGTCACGCGATCATCGCCGCGCAGCTCCTCGTAGACCTGCTCGATGCGCTCCTTGGTCACGCCGGCATCGCGCAGTACGCGACCAGCCTCGCCCTTGTCCTCGGCAAGTGCCATCAGCAGATGCTCGGTCACCACAAAGCTGTCGCCCATCTTGGTGGCCTTCTTCTCGGCCTTCTCGATGACGCGGACGAGCTCGTTGGACAGGCCCATCTGCTGACCCTCGCCCGAAACCTTGGGCGCGCGGTCGATGGCATCCTGCGTGGAGCGTGCGAGCTGGGCCGGATCAGCGCCGATGCGCTCGATGATCACGGAGATATTGCGCTCGCCGGCACCGAGCAGGGCAGACAGCAGGTGAATCGGCTCCACCGCGCCGGCCTGCGCATCGGCAGCCGTGCTCATGGCGGTCTGCAACGCCTCGCGCGACGTCATTGCTAGCTTATCGATTCTCATGGAATCACCTCTCTTGGGGCGGCCGCCCTACGGGGCGGCTTCACGTTGTTCGAGAAGTATTGTTGCCAGCTTTGCGCGATCTTATACACAAATCTAAGTCTCTATATATAAGATTTTCTGAGTGATTAAGAGATAGGGGGCAGGCACGCTCACCCACTGCGGCCTCGTCCCCTTACTATCTCAATCTGTAACATCTAGCGGCTGTTTATGGCTCTAGATGTTACAGATCGAGACGAATTGTTCAGCGGCGCCCGTTTATCTAAATCTGTAACATCTGGTCAGCAAATAGAGCTCTATCTGTTACAAATCGAGACGAACAGAAAACACCCGGATCAAAAAACTAAATCTGTAACACCAGGCCCACTTTTAGCGGCCAAGATGTTACAGATCGAGACAGACCGAAAACCACCACAAAGAGGACAGGCACCTTTGTGGTGGTCGCGGTCTCTACTCCTTCGCCGAACCCGTGCTTCCCGATTCGGCGTTCCAGGACATCTCATCCTCGAACAACCATGTACGGGCAGACCCACTATCGCGTGCAGCCTGCGGGTCGGGCAAGCAGGTCTGTTCATAGGCATCCTGAATGCACTGACCCATAAAATCGTTGAGCTCGGTCTGGTTGCCCTCCATGACATAGGCGACATTGCCGTCCAAGATGTAGATACCCGGCCCCTCATTGCCCTCGTAGCCCGGATCGTACGAGACATCACATAACTTTGCGCCGTTTGCAGTGTCCAGCTCGATGGAAGAGTGGCATCCGCCAACCATGTCGTTCGCTTTTGCCCGATAGGACGCATATCCGTACCAACGCTTAAATGTTTTGCCCTTGAGTAGCTCGGACGCCCTATCGATCAGGCTTGTATCCGTGGTATAGCGCATGGCCCCAAGCTGAATGCGCGGATAATTGCTAATACCCAGCACAGCCGGCTGCTCATCAAAATCAACGGTAATGGTCTCGGGTTTGTCGTCGCCGGTCAGAAGTTCGACAGATTGAGTCACAGGCTTGACCACCGGCTCCGTCACCGCAGCAGGTAGAAATGCCATACCGACAGCGCCCGCGCCAACCACAGCGATCGCAAGCGCCAAGACAATCAATCCAATACGGGCAGAACGGCTCACGGCAAAACACCCCACAATGCAAACCTTCGCCACCTGCACTAATGATACCGCCAGCTAACACTATTACCAAAAGAAGCCGCGCGCTCCTCACCACCACAAAGGGGACAGGCACCTTTGTGGTGGTTTTCGACGCTAACGGTCGACCATCTCGCGCCATGAGATTAAACTTGAATTGTTCTCTGAACATATCCATTTCTGCCTATCCTCAACAGCTCTTTGTCTCGAGGAGCGCATATGAAGCCGTCTCATTCCACCGGTCGCAACGTCATCGCCATTCTCGCCATACCCATCGTGATGCTCTTCCTTATCGTCATCACGCCCTTTTCTTTTGGTATCGCCTCGCCCTTCGATCTTTGCGGGATGATCGACGCCGGTTCGCGCGCCACCTCGCTCTCCTTTGTCTGCCGTGGCGTGTTCTACGAATATGCAATTCCCACCGGAAGTTGGCAGTCCAAGTTACCGTTGCTCGGCAAGGTCGACGGATGCTCCCCCTATTTCTGCCTTGAACCTCAGGCGCTAAACTATCTAATCGACGACCAGCCACTCGACTCCATCACCCTCGCCTACGACTACGCACCAAACACCGATGAGCGCCACATGAACCAAGTCCTCGACAAGATGCTTGGACAGTGCGGGCTCACCGAGGAGGCCGGTCGAACCATCTATAGCAACCAGAAATTAAAGCGAACAGAACTCCGCCGTGTCGGAAAAATCAAAGGGCGAAACGGGGCCGCCTACTGGGATGCCTGGGCAACACGCGACAAGGGCGAATTCGGACACAGCACCTATATGGTCACTGTCTACACCAAAGACGGAATCAAGGACAATGTTGACGATTTCGCGTCATCCAAACTCGGCATCCCCAAAACAACCAAGCCCGCCAGCCCAGATGAAATCCTGTAGAGACGCTCATTAGAATGTCGTTCAACGAGCACGGCAACATCGAGCTCGCCCCCACCACCACAAAAGAGACAGGAGCCTTTGTGGTGATCTTCGGCCCCGGCGTTCACCATCTCAATCTGTAACATCTAGCGGCCGTTTTTGGGTCCAGATGTTACAGATCGAGATGAATTGTTCAGCAGTGCCCGTTTATCTAGATCTGTAACAACTACTCGGCAAATAAGGGTCTACCTATTACAGAACGAGACAAACCGCGGACCGCCACAAAGGTGCCTGTCCCCTTTGTGGCGGTTTTCGACAAAAAGAAGCCGCCCCATTAACAGAGGCAGCATCAAGCAAGTCTATTTATTAGCGTCCCTCAAGACCCAACGAGAACGCAGAAATGTAGCCCGGGGCTTACCCTTTCCCGAACGCGACCCTCGCGAAGCGCGTGAGCGGGCGGGAAAGGGTAAGCCCCGGGCGGACAATTAAGTGCGTTACTCGGCAGCGGCCTTGAACTTGTTGTAGTTGATCAGGCAGCCGGCCTTGACGATGGCACGCTCCTCTGCCGTCATATCGGCAATGTAGAGCTCAATCTGCTCGACCGTGCCATCGGCGCGCACCACGTAGGCGGCGATGTCCTTTAGATCGCCATCGAGCGCGGCGCGGATACCCGGCACAAAGACGTAGTCGCCCACCTCAAAGTTGGGCTCGGCCTCCATCTGGAAGGGCACCATGCCCCAGTTCATCACGTTGGAGCGATAGCGCTTGGTGGCGTACTCGTGAACGATGTTGGCCAGGCCGCCAATTACGCGCTGGCAGCTCGCGGCCTGCTCGCGGGCAGAACCGTCACCTGGCTTCTTGGCATAGAGCATGGAGCCGTACTCGGTCGCCTTGGCGTCTGCCGCGACACCCGCGCCGGCCAGCGCCTCAAACACGCCGGCAAGCTCGGCATCGAGTGCCGCCAAGTCGCCTGCGGCCTCGCCGGCCACGCGGCGCTTCTCCACGGCGTCGACCTCCTTGGAACGACCGACGTAGGCCGGATCGCGGCGGCTCAGCGTAAACTCGGCCAAGCCCAACGGGTTGGAGCGGAAGGAACTCGTCTCGCCCGAGGGAATGAGCTCGTCGGTCGTAGTGACTGGGTCCATGATCTTGGAGCACACCTTGAGCAGGATATCATCGCCGAGGGGCTCCATCGCGGGCCACGGCTTGATGTTGGGGCCCTCGACCAGCTCGTCGGCAGGCTCCGCCTTGCCAAAGCCCCAGTACACGCGCTTCTTGTACGGCGCGTCGTCAAAGGTGTACTCGCAGGCCTCGTCCCAAGTCTCCTCGGGCAGGTCGGTCGCCGGCGTCAGGACGCCGCCGTTGGCGGCCGTCGCCGCAATGGAGCGGGCGTCCATCAGGGCCACGGCGCTCAGCTGGCCATTGCCCGGCTTGGAACCCTCGCGGTTGGGGAAATTGCGCGTGGTGTGGCGGATCGAAAGGCCGTTGTTGGCGGGCGTGTCGCCGGCGCCAAAGCATGGGCCGCAGAATGCCGTGCGCACAATCGCGCCGGCCTCCATAAGGTCGTAGATGTAGCCGCGGCGTGTAAGCTCGAGTGCCACGGGCTGGCTCGTGGGGTAGACCGACAGCGAGAACTCGCCGCAGCCGGTGTTGGCGCCCTTGAGCACGCGGGCAGCCTGGACCACGGAGTCGTAGTTGCCGCCCGAGCAGCCGGCGATAACGCCCTGTTGCACGTGCAGCTTGCCGTCGACAATCTTGTCGAGCAGGCTAAAGTGCGTCTTGCCCTCGCCGATCTTGGCAGCCTCGAGCTCGACCTCATGCAGGATGTCCTCGAGGTTCTCGTTGAGCTCGTCGATCTCAAAGCCGTTGGAAGGATGGAACGGCAGCGCGATCATGGGCTTGATGCTCGACAGGTCAACCTCGACGCAGCCGTCGTAGTAGGCGACATCGGCGGGCTTGAGCTCGCGGTAGTCGTCGCCGCGGCCGTGCATGGTCAAAAACGCGTGCGTGTCCTCGTCGGTGGCCCAGATGCTCGACAGGCAGGTGGTCTCGGTGGTCATGACGTCGATGCCGTTGCGGTAGTCGGTCGTCATGCTCGCGATAACCGGGCCCACGAACTCCATGACCTTGTTCTTGACGTAGCCCTTGGCAAAGACGGCACGGATGATGGCGAGCGCCACGTCATGCGGGCCGACGCCGGGACGCGGGGCGCCCGTGAGGTAGATGGCAACGACGCCGGGATAGGCGACATCGTAGGTGTCGCGCAGCAGCTGCTTTGCCAGCTCGCCGCCGCCCTCGCCCACGGCCATGGTGCCCAGGGCGCCGTAGCGGGTGTGCGAGTCGGAGCCCAGGATCATCTTGCCGCAGCCGGCGAAGTTCTCACGCATAAAGGAGTGGATGACGGCGATGTGCGGCGGAACGAAGATGCCACCGTACTTCTTGGCAGCCGAGAGACCAAAGACGTGGTCGTCCTCGTTGATGGTACCGCCCACGGCGCACAGCGAGTTATGGCAGTTGGTGAGCACGTAAGGCAGCGGGAACTGTTCCATGCCCGAGGCGCGCGCCGTCTGGATGATGCCGACAAAGGTGATGTCGTGGCTCGCCATAGCATCGAAGCGAATCTTGAGCGCCTCGGGGTCTCCGGATGTATTGTGTGCCTGGAGGATCGAATACGCGATGGTGCCGCGCTTGGCATCCTCGGGCGTCTGCGTAATACCGCGCTCGGCAGCCTCGGCCGCAGGCACAACCTCGCTGCCGCCGCGCAGGTAGATGCCGTCCTCGTACAGCTTGACCATACTGTCTCCCACTCTGCCCAAAAGATTTGGGCGCATAGCATACATTCGTTCAATATCGTGCCATAGAACGGTTGCGAGTGGGTTACGAATCTGCACGTTCACTTTATCTCGGTAAAGTAAAGGACGAGCCCGGTGTGAGCAGGCAAAAATGATCCCTTGGGGACGGAGGAAAACGGATCACTGGGTCGGCCTGACCCAGTG
>USHS01000028.1 GCA_900554585.1 uncultured Collinsella sp. | reverse complement strand
AGGACATCGCGGTAGAAGAACGACTCCAGCGGATCGAAGGCGCCATAACCAAAGTTCGAAAGGAAAATGATGCAAAACAGCAGGGCGAGAACGCTATTGGTAAAGACCGTCTTGATACTGGCCGCGAAGGTGGCGCGGGAGGACGTGCTGGGGTTGGAGCTTTGTCCCGCACGCTCCCCTTCCTCTGCCGAATCGGTATCCGCATCCCCGGCGACATGGCTGGTCTGCGGCCTAAAGCCCCAGCCGGCGACGAACGCCAGCACGGTAAAGAGCATCATGAGCACAAACACCGCGCGCGACGACGCAGCCGCCGCGAGAAAGCCACCCAACGTGGGTCCGACGATAATACTCACGTTTGAGAACATGGCGATGGCGGAGTTGATGTCTTTGAGCTCGACGGGATCATCGGTGAGGTAGGCTGGATAGGATGTGGCGATGGGCTGGGCGAACCCCATCACAAAGCCCAGGAGCACCGCGCCGAGCAGGACGATGCCGGCCGCGCTGCCAAAAACGAGGATCGCCGCGCCGGTTGCCAGCGTGCCCACGATGCTCAGCAAGAAATGACGGCGCGGGCCCCAAGCATCGAGCGCCGCGCCGCCCGCAAAGGATCCCAAGATCACGAATACGTTCATAAAAAGGACGGCCAGCGATGTCGCCACGACCGAGGCATCGTCTGCATAGGTGAGCGTTCCGATGACGCCGATAAAGTAGCTGGTCTGAAAACCGGTGTAGATGAGAAAGCGCATCGCCACCAGGCGCTTGGCCTGCACGGACAGCGATGATTGAGGCTTTGAGAAAAGGGAGGCGAGCATGGAGACTCCTTGTTTCATACGAATGCGGACGGCGGGCATTCGCCACTGTCTGTCAAATCAATCTATCCGCATGAAACATTAAGGACGCATCAAGCCCCTTCTCTCCGTTTTTCGCCCGTCATGAACTACTTGGTAGATTGTAAGGCATGTCCCAACCATCTACCAAAGCAAAAACCACCACAAAGGTGCCTGGCCCCTTTGCGGTGGAAGTGACGTTTGCCCAGTTAAAACCTGCCAAATTAACCTGTCTTTTTTGGCAGGTTTTAGGCCAGATGGTCTTGGATGAGGTCGCAGATAGCTCGGGCGTCGTTGATGTTGATGGCTCGGGTCGCAAAGCCGGCATCGAAGGCCTGACGCGCCAGGGCTTCGTTGCAGGCAAGGGCCAACGTGTGGCCATCGACCAGGTCGAGCGAGCTCTTGCCGCGCAGACGGTCGACACCGGAGCGCGCGACCACGATGTTGTCGAAGCCCTCGGTCTTGTAGCCCTCGATGATCACCACGTCGACATCGTTGTAGCGCGACAGCAGCTCGCGCGCGGGCATCTCGTCCTCCTCGCGCGTGTCGGCGTACTCCGCCCAGCGCGTGGCGCAGATGAGGCCCACGTGCTTGGATCCGGCTTGGTGATGGCGCCAGGTGTCCTTAGCGGGCACATCGATATCAAAGCCGTGATGCCCATGATGTTTGAGCGAACCCACGCGCAGGCCGCGGCGGGTGAGCTCGGCGATAACCTTCTCGACGAGCGTAGTCTTGCCCGAGTTCTGGTAGCCGATAAACGCGATCGCGGGGACGGCCGGAGTGGGAGCTGCGGACGCGACGGCGACGGGTGCGCTTGCGAACGCGGCACCGTCAGCGGCCACGGCCTCAACGGCAGCGGCCTGACGCTCTGCGCGATCCCACACGCCCGAGCGGCCGCCCTCCTTGTGCAGCAGGCGCACGTCGACGATCTCCATGCCGCGATCGACGGCCTTGCACATGTCGTAGATCGTTAGGCACGCAGCGCTCGCGCCGGTCAGGGCCTCCATCTCGATACCCGTCTTGCCCGTCACGCCCGCCGTAACCAGCACGTGAAAGCCAACCTGCCCGTCCGTGCGCGCCGGTGCCCAGCCCTCGGGCACGTCCTCGGCCGGCGTCCCCGCCGGAGCGATGGGCGCAATGTCGCACTTGCTCTTGGTAATGAGCAATGGATGACACATGGGGATGATGTCGCTCGTGCGTTTGATGGCCATGATGCCCGCCACGCGCGCGCAAGCAAGCACGTCGCCCTTTTTGGCGCGGTCCTGCAGCACCATGGCCTGCGTCTCGGGATGCATGAGGATGGTGCCCTCGGCGATGGCAATGCGATGGGTCTCGGCCTTGTCAGACACGTCGACCATGCGAACCTCACCCTTGGCGTCCACGTGTGTCAGCTCGTCGCGACGGGCATCGCGGGCGGGCTCGGTGGCAGCGCTGGCAGTCGGCCGCGCAGACCCGTCGGCGTTGCCAGCATTCGCCGCAGCCGTGACTTTGTGGGCAGACATCGCGGCCCTGCGAGCGGCCTTGGTGGCATCGGCGTATCTGCTCTTGGCCATATGATCATCCTCCGATTTGGGACATAAATCGTTGCGTGCCCTCAATTATCGCGTGTTCCTGCGGTTTGTGGGCCACGGCATCGCGCCAAATCGAAAGTACCTGCATATCATCACCACGGCGCAGCGCCTCACGCACCGAATACTCGGCATCGCTAAACAGGCACGGACGCACGTTGCCATCGGCCGTCAGGCGCAGACGGTTGCAATTCGCACAAAAATGATTGGACATGGCGCTAATGAAGCCGACCGTTCCCGCCGCGCCCGGAAAGTGCCAATAGCGCGCAGGGCCCGCGCCGGCAGGAGCGTCGTTGATGTCGAGCGGTTCAAGCTCGCCCAGACCCACCGCGGCGGCCCCGGCATTGATACGCGCCCGCAGCTCGTCGCTCGGCACGGTATCGCTCGCGTCCCACAGCTCGGGATTGAGCGCGGGCGCATGCGGGTCTACGGCACAATGCGAGCTCGTACGTTCGTCGCCAATGGGCATGTATTCGATAAATCGCAGATGAATGGGGCGGTCGACGGTCAGCCGTGCGAGGGCCGCCACATCCTGGTTGAGCCGGCGCACCACAACGCAGTTGACCTTAACGGGCTCAAAGCCCCAAGCCAGCGCCGCATCGATGCCAGCCATGGTCTGCTCGAGCCGACCCAGGCGCGTGATCTTTCCAAAGAGCGCGGGATCGAGCGTGTCGAGCGAGATGTTGACGCGGTTAAGCCCGGCATCTTTGAGCTGCGGCGCCAGTTTGGGCAGCAGGGCGCCGTTGGTGGTGAGCGAGATGTCCTCAATCTGCGGGATCGCGCGGATGTCGCGAATGAGCGGAATGATACGGCGGCTGACCAGCGGCTCGCCACCCGTCAGGCGCACGCGGCGAATGCCCTCCCCCGCCACCAAGCGCACAAAGCGGGCGATTTCCTCGGCGCTGAGCAGCTCGTCGTGTGCACGGGGCGCCACGCCATCGGCCGGCATGCAATAGATGCAGCGGAAATTGCACTTGTCGGTAACGGCAATGCGCAGGTAGTTGATGTCGCGGCCAAAACCGTCATGTTGCACGCACTCGTCCACGCAATCCTCCCCTCGCGCGGCGATTTATTCTTCGGGAAACATAATACCCTACGAGGGAATCAAGCCGACACCCGTACGACAGGACAGGCCATTCGAGCAAGAAGGGCTTCCCGAGCCCATCCTCGGCATTCAAACCGTCCCAACATTCGATGCTTTTCCCGAAATTGGCAAAAAACGTCGAATGTTGTGATGGTTTGCCTGCCCATGGCACCCCGCAGAAGGGCCGGGACGCCCCTAAAGGCCGCCGTCCCAGTGCCGAATCACGAATTCTCGCAGGTCGTTCTGCCGCTTTTGGAACGCTTCGCTTCGGTCGCACGTGAGACCCATAGCGAGTGCAATGGCGTTCATCGCCCGGTGCAATTGCAGCTGGTGGGCAAACTGAGTCCCGGTGAGGACGATCATCCTAAAGCCCAACGCGCTCAGCACGGTCATACGCTCCGCGTCCGACGCGCTGCGCTGTTTACCAAGATGGTCCGAGCCGTTGTATTCAATCCCCGTACCGCTCGCAGGCGCATATACGTCGATCTCGAAATACCCGGCCTTTGCGAGATACTTGAACTCGTTGGGAACATCGACCCGATGGTTGAGCTCGATCTTGGTGTATCCCAGCCCTCCCTGGGAACGTTTTGCTACGACCATGATTGCGGTGGCCGTCTCCATGGGCGACCGCGCGCCATCATGCACACGTTTGAGCACGGCGACCGCGCGTATGGCCCCCTGACGAGATCGGTTCTCATTGCAATAGGCAATCAAGTCGGCAACGGTATACCTCTGCCCCATCTCAATATAATCGTCTGTCGACAGATGATTCAAATGGTATCGGGCGCAGATTTCGTAGCCATATTCCAGCTGCTCGGACTCGCTCATCCACGAACCCGCTTGGACAAAGCACATGACCTCATCAACCACCAGAAGGCCCTCTGCCACCTCGATAAGATGGTCTGAAGGTACCGGCGCTCCAAACACGTGGCACCTAAATCCAGCCGGCGTCGAGCGCTCAAAATCGAAGTTGACGAGCGTGTCGATATGATCGAGCTCTTCTCGTGGAATACCGAGCGAAACCAGATAGTCGGTAACGATCCCAACTGCCGTTGATGCCCTCAGCCCCTTGGCATCAAGTCCCAATTTGGGCGGGCTCGCGGTCGGCTCCGCCTCGTTAGCAAGCGAGTCCTCATCGTATAGGCTGCTTGCTCGCGAGAACGGCTCGAACGGGCGCACCACGTTGTGGTACAGCCAGGCGGTCTTATGGGACAGGACGATCGGCAGGTCCATGAACCCTCCAATGGAGTCGGATAACCAACCTTATTCCCCTGCCCACGGGTCCGCACACCTTCGTGCGCAAGAAAGCGATTCCACCCGGTCGAGTGACAGAAAAACCATCACAACATTCGATGCTTTTCCCGTTTTTGGCGAAAAACGTCGAATGTTGTGATGGTTTGAGGACCATGATGGCATCGGCGTCGCGGACGATGGACAGGCGGTGCGCGATCATAAACGTGGTGCGCCCGCGCATGATGCGGTCCATACCGCACTCGGAGCGTGACTTTTTTTCGCCCGGCACCCAACACAAACCTTGACTCTATAATCGTTATAGGGTTTTCACTACACTGGTACGTAAACGAATCAAGCTAGAAAGTCCCGCCCATGGAACACGACCTCACGCGCGGCAATGTCCTCAAGACCATCGCGGTCTTTGCCCTGCCCTACATGCTCTCGTATTTTTTGCAGATGCTCTACGGCATGGCGGACCTGTACATGATGGGACAGTTTAGCGGCGCCGCTGGCATCACCGCCGTGGGCAACGGCGCGCAAACGCTCTATATCATTACCGTGACGCTCGTGGGCCTGGCCATGGGAACGACCGTCATCGTCGGCCACGCCGTGGGCTCGCGTCGCTTTGACCGCGCGGAGGTCGCCATCGGTAACACCATCACGCTGTTTATGGGCGTCTCGGTGGTACTGGCTGCTGTCCTGCTTACACTGTGCCCGCAGATTGTGGCGCTCATTGGCACGCCGGCCGAGGCGGTCGAAGGCACCGCCGCCTACCTGCGCATCTGCTTTATCGGCATTCCCTTTATCGCCGCGTACAACATCCTCTCGGCCATCTTTCGCGGGCTGGGCGATTCACGCTCGCCTATGTACGTGATTGGCGTAGCATGCATCATCAACATCGCGCTCGACTTTCTGTTTATCGGCCACATGGGGCTCGGCCCCGTGGGCGCGGCGCTCGGCACGGTAACCGCCCAGACGGCCAGCGTTGCCCTCGCACTCGTGTGGCTCAAGAGCCGGCGCACGAACATCCACGTTAAGCGCAGCGACCTGCGCCCCCAGCCCGAGGTGCTCGGCAGCATTCTTAAGATCGGCGTACCTGTGGCCGTGCAGGACGGCTGCATCCAGGTGGCGTTTATGTTTATCACCGTCATCGCCAACCACCGAGGGCTCGTCGACGCCGCCGCCGTGGGCCTGGTCGAGAAGATGATCAGCTTTTTGTTCATTGTTCCGAGTTCCATGGGCGCCACCGTCAGCGCGCTCACGGCGCAAAACGCCGGTGCAGGAAAGGGCGGTCGTGCGCGTCAGGTACTCAAGGATGCCATGACGATCTCGGTGGTGTACGGCTGTCTGATCACGGTGCTGATGTGGCTGGTGGCGCCGGCGTTTATCGGCTTTTTTGCCAAGGACCCCGCGGTGGTCGCGGCCGGTACCGGCTATATGCACAGTTATATTTTCGACGCAATCTTTGCCGGCATCCACATTTGCTTTAGCGGCTTTTTCGCTGCATACGGCAAGAGCTACATCGGCTTTGCGCACAACGTGCTGGCCGTGGCACTCATTCGCGTGCCGGGCGCGTGGCTGCTGTCGAACGCCTATTCCGATACGCTGTTTCCCATGGGTATCGCCTCGCCGTGCGGGTCAATTCTGTCGGCGGTCATCTGTGTTGTCGCGTTTACCGTGCTCAACCGGCGCGGGGCTTTTGACAAGTTGGCAGCGTAGCGAGGCGACGCGAAATCGCCCTCATCGACGATATCATCAGCGATGATCCGGCAACCTACGCGACGCAGGTCATGGTGCCCGTTGCCCCAGCAAAGTAAGAACCGCCCGGAAGGCATCGTGCTTCCGGGCGGTTTTTCAATTTGGTTATCGATGCACTAAGCCTGGGGTACCTCACCAGTCGCGAGGATCTGCTCGAGCGCGTCCTCGTCCAGCACGGGCACGCCGAGCTGCTCGGCCTTGGTGAGCTTGGAGCCTGCCTTGGGACCGGCAACCAGGTAGCTCGTCTTCTTCGACACGCTACCCGAAACCTTGGCGCCGAGCACCTTGAGCGCGGCACCCGCCTCGTCGCGGGTGCGGTTGACGAGCGTACCGGTCAGCACAAACGTCAGGCCCGCAAGCGGCTGCGCGTCGGCGAGCTCGCCTGCTACGCCGGCATCGGCTGCAGCCTGCGCATGGGCGGCGCCCAAATCGACCTCGAGCGACAGGCCCGCCTGACGCAGGCGCTCCAACACAGCGAGGTTCTCGGGCACGGCCAGGAACTGCTTGACGCTCGCTGCGATTTTGGGACCGATACCCTCGCACTCGGCGATGTCCTCTTCGCTCGCCAAGATGAGCTTGTCAATCGACAAGAATCGCTCAGCGATGACCTCACCCACGCTCTTGCCCACGTGGCGGATACCCAGGGCAAACAGCACGCGACCGAGCGGCTGGCTCTTGGACTTGTTGAGCTCGGCGATGATTTTCTCGGCCGTCTTGAGGCCTACCGGAATGGGGTCGCCCTTCTTGACACCCTTTTTGCTGTTGGAGCTGGCGTACACGCGGCCCGTGTCCAGGCCGGCGATGTCGTCGACCGTGAGCTGGTAGAAGTCGGCGACGTCATGGATCAGACCGGCGGCGATCATCTTGTCGACGATCTCGTCACCCAGACCGTCAACATCCATGCAGCCGCGGCTCACCCAGTGGAGCAAGCGCTCCTTGAGCTGCGCGGGGCAATCGATGGATACGCAGCGATAGGCGACCTCGCCGTCCTCGTGGACCACGGGACTGCCGCACACGGGGCAGACTTCGGGCATGTGCCAGTCGACCGAATCGGCCGGGCGCTTGTCGAGCACCGGGCCCACGACCTCGGGGATTACGTCGCCCGCCTTGTGCACGATGATAGTGTCGCCCTCGCGCACGTTTTTGCGGCGGATCTCGTCGATATTGTGCAGCGTGGCGCGCGCGATGGTAGAACCGGCGACCGTCACCGGATCGAACTCCGCGACCGGCGTGAGCACACCAGTGCGGCCCACCTGGATGCGAATCTCGCGCAGGATGGTCTGCTTTTCCTCGGGCGGGAACTTAAAGGCGATGGCCCAGCGCGGCGCGCGGGCGGTAAAGCCCAGGTCGAGCTGCTGCTGGAAGCTGTCGACCTTTACGACCACGCCGTCGATGTCGTAGTCCAGGTCGCCGCGATGCTCGAGCGCCTGAGCGCAGAACTCGTGGACCTCAGCCGGCGTGGCGCAGCGGGCCACGTTGGGATTGACGCTAAAGCCGGCGCTGCGCAGCCAGTCGAGGAACTCGCGCTGGCTATGGACATGCAACGGGTCGGTATCGGCGATGGCGTAGATAAAGGTGGCGAGGTCGCGGCGTGCGGTAACCTTGGGGTCCTTTTGACGCAGGGATCCGGCGGCGGCGTTGCGCGGGTTGGCGAAGGGATCGCGGCCCTCGGCATCGGCCTCGTCGTTCAGGCGCACAAAGCTGCCCTTGGGCATGTAGACCTCGCCGCGGACCTCGATGGTGCGCTCACGGTCGGCGCCCATATGGGCGAGCGCCGGCTCGGACAGGTGCATGGGCACGTCCTTGATGGTGCGCACGTTGAGCGACACGTCCTCGCCCGTGGTGCCGTCGCCGCGCGTGGCCGCGCGCACAAAGGTGCCGTTTTGGTAGGTAAGCGCCACGCCCAAGCCATCGATCTTGAGCTCACAGGTATAGGTGACGCTGCCGGCACCGAGTGCATCCTCGGTGCGTTGGAGCCACGCGTCGAGCTCATCAAGATCCATGGCGTCGTCCATGGAATACATGCGCGCCATGTGCGTGACCGGCGTAAACTGCTCGCTCACGTAGCCACCCACGCGTTGGGTATAGCTGTCGGGCGTCACCAGATCGGGATAGGCCGCCTCGATTTCCTGCAGCTCAACGAGCATTTTGTCGAAGGCGGCGTCCGTGATCTCGGGCGCATCGAGCATGTAGTAGCGATAGGCGTGGTAATCGAGCTCGTGGCGCAGCTCGGCCGCGCGGGCCGCCGCCTTGGCGCGAGCGTCGATCGGCGTAGCGGCATCCGCGCTCGCGGGCGTCTCGGCATCGATGTCCACACCGTCGCCAAACAGACTCGATTGCTCCATAGCGGCACTCCTTCGCTCGATTTCAAACGGATACAAGAGTACCACCGGTCGCGATGGGGCCGAATAGCGGTCTCAAACCGCACCGAATCGGCAGCCGCCAGACCGGAGCGAGCTACCTCGCCAGCTTAAAATGATCCGTTTTCCTCCGTCCCCAAGGGATCAGCACGAAAAGAGGGGCTGTCCTGCGCATGGCGGGACAGCCCCCTCTGGCTTCGATATGCGTGATGCGGCTCGCTAGTAACCCTGGCCGTATCCCTGGCCCTGGCCCTGCTGGCCCAGCAGCTCCTCCAGATACTGACGCAGCTGCTCGTCGGTAATACCGCCGTTGCCGGTGTCGGTCGAACTGTCGTCCTGCTGCTGGTTCTGCAACTCCTCGTCAGAGCCCAGCTCAACCGTGACCTTCTTCTCATCCTTGCCGCGCATGAGCGTAATCTCGACCTTCTCGCCCACCTCGTGGCTGCGCAGCGCAATGATCAGGCCATCGGCGCTCGTAATCTCATCGTCGCCCAGCTTGGTAATGACATCGCCCTCTTGGATGCCAGCCTTGGCGGCAGGACCGTCCTCGACGACGCTTGCCACATACGCGCCGCTATCGGTGCTCAGCTTGTTGGTGCGGGCGTTGAGCGCATTGACGCTCGAAAGCGTAGCGCCCATGTACGGATGTACCGGCGTCTTACCGTCGATGATCTGGTCGGCAATGTTCTTGGCGTAGTTAACGGGAATAGCAAAGCCCACGCCCGAGCTGGAGCCCGAATAGCTCTCGATAAGCGAGTTAATACCCACGAGCTCGCCGTTGTCGTTGACGAGAGCGCCGCCGGAGTTACCCGGGTTGATGGCGGCATCGGTCTGGATCATGTTGGCATAGATGGTGTTGCCGCTGGTAGAGCTCATGGCCGTGGAGCGATACAGCGCCGACACAATGCCCGTGGAGACAGACTGCTCGTTGCCGAACGGCGAGCCGATCGCCATGACCCACTCGCCCACGTTGAGCTTGGAGGAGTCGCCGATCTCGATCGGCGTGAGCTTGGAGGCGTCGGCGTCCTTGAGTTTGATGACGGCTAGGTCGCTCGAAGCATCGTTGCCCACGAACTCGGCCTCGTAGGTGGTGCCGTCATCCATGGTCACCACGTACTGGTCGTAACCGTCGACCACGTGGTTGTTGGTGAGGATGTGGCCCTCGGTGTCGAGCACCACGCCCGAGCCGACGCTACCCGAGCTGTCCGACTCGTCGGCAGACTGTGAAAGCGAGCTGCCCTGGCTGCCGCTCGAAGTGGCGGTAATGGAAACTACGGAGGGCAGCGCCTTGGCAGAGACGG
>USHS01000027.1 GCA_900554585.1 uncultured Collinsella sp. | reverse complement strand
GTCGGCAATCTTGTTGATTTCCTCATCGCCCTCGGTAGCAACGACGATGACCTTGGCGCCGCGAGCCTTGCACTCCATGAGGTTCGACACCGTCTTATCGTACGTTGCGCTCTTGGTTGCCACCGCGATGACAGGGAAACCCGGATCGATCAGCGCGATGGGGCCGTGCTTCATCTCGCCGGCGGCATATGCCTCGGCATGCAGGTAGCTGACCTCCTTGAGCTTAAGCGCGCCCTCATAAGAAATGGCGGCGCCCATGCCGCGACCCACGAACAGCGCGGACTGCGCGTCCTTGCACACAAGCGCGGCCTCGTGCACGGCCTCGGTCTGCGTATCCAGGATCCACTGGATCTGCTCGGCCGTATCGGAAAGCTCGCGGAACAGCATGCGCGTCTGCTTGGTAGTCAAGCGGTACTTGACCTGCGCCAGCAGCAAGGCCAAAAGCGTGAGGCTCACGACCTGACCGATGAAGCTCTTGGTCGAAGCGACTGCGATCTCCTTGTTGGCCTTGGTGTAGATGACGCCGTCGCTTTCGCGCGCCACCGGGCTGCCCACCACGTTGGTGATGCCAAAGACCTTGGCGCCCTTGATGCGCGCATCGCGAATGGCGGCAAGGGTGTCGGCCGTCTCGCCCGATTGGGACACGGCCACGACGAGCGTCGTCGGCGTGATGATGGGGTTGCGGTAGCGGAACTCGCTAGCCGCCTCAACCTCGGTGGGGATGCGAGCCCAGCCCTCGATAAGGTTCTTGGCAATGAGACCGGCGTGGTAGCTGGTGCCGCAAGCGATCACGTAGACGCGGTCGATATCGTTGAGCTCCTCGAGCGAAAGGCCCAGCTCATCGATATCGAGCTCACCGGTGGGGGTCATGCGGCCCACCAGGGTATCGCGCACGACGCGAGGCTGCTCATGGATCTCCTTGAGCATAAAGTCGGGATAACCGCCCTTTTCGGCCATGTCCAGGTCCCAGTCGATATGGGTGATCTTGGGCTCGATCACATTGCCGGCCCCGTCGGTATACTCGACGCCCGCGGGCGTGAGCTTGGCAAACTGGCCGTCTTCGAGCACCACGACATCGCGGGTGGCATCGATAAGCGCAATCACGTCGGAGGCAACGTAGGAACCGGTCTCGCCCACACCGACCACAATCGGGGAGTCCTTGCGGGCAACGGCAATCACGCCAGGCTCGTCGGCACACACGGCGGCCAAGCCATAGGCGCCCACCACGTGGGTGCAGGCCTCGCGCACGGAAGCCATCAGGTCGCGCGTCTCGGCATAGGCCTCTTCGATCAAATGCGCGAAGACTTCGGTATCGGTCTCGCTCTTAAAGTGATGGCCGCGGCCCTCCAGCTCCTCGCGCAGCTCGGCGAAGTTCTCGATGATGCCGTTGTGGACGATAGCGATACGACCGTCGCAGCTGGTGTGGGGATGGGCGTTGGCAACAGAAGGCTTTCCGTGGGTAGCCCAACGGGTGTGGCCAATGCCGCAGGTAGCATCGCTGTCGATGTTGGAGAGCTCGCTCTCCAGGCCCGCGACCTTGCCCACACGGCGGATGACATCGAGATGTGCCGCGGCACCCTCGCCCACCTCGAGCGCGACACCCGAGGAGTCATAGCCGCGATATTCCATACGCTTAAGGCCCGTGACCAGGATGTTCTTTGCAATATCAGAGCCGGTGTAGCCGACAATTCCGCACATAGGATAAATCCCTTCGTCCGCGTGACTGCAAAACGTCCACGCACATGGGCGCTGAGACGTATAACGTTCGAGTATTGTACTCACGCAAGCACAAGCTGATATACCAGAAGTGGTATCTTAAACTGGATACCACTCGATGCACACACCCTACCACCACAACGGTGACAGGCACCTTTGCGGTGGTTGGCACTCCCCTAGGGACGCAGGCGGCGTTCGAGCCGATTGCCCAGGGCCGTGAGTGCCATAACAATGACGTAGTAGACCACGGCCACCACTAAAAACGGTTCAAAGGCTCGATAGGTGAGCGCCTGCACGCTCTGGGCGGCGCGCATCATATCCATCAGGCCGATGGTTGCCGCCAGCGAGGAGCTCTTGAGGACCGTGATCACTTCGTTGACCAGAGCAGGGGCAATCGAGCGCATCGCCTGCGGAACGATGATCTTGCGCATCATGGGAACATAGCGAAGCCCGATGGCCCGAGCGGCATCGTACTGCCCCCGGTCAACGCCCTCGATACCACCGCGCACCGTCTCGGACACCGTCGCTGAGCCGTTGAGCCCCAGTGTAATGGCACCGGCGGCAAACATCGAAATTTTGAAGCCCGTGAGCTGCGGCGTCGCAAAGTACGCCAAAAAAAGTAACACGATGAGCGGCACGCCGCGAAAGATAGAGGTGTAGAAGTTGAGCACCGCACGCAATGGGCGACAGGGCAAAACCTTGAGCACGGCAATGAGAAAGCCCAGGACGAGTGCTATGGCCAGCGCGGCGGCCGTCACCTGACAGGTCACGACCAGGCCGCTCATAAACATCGGTATATATGGTTCTAGCAGTTCAAACTTCATCAGCATGCCCTTGGCGCGCGCCTCACCGGCTCGCTATTTTCCGGCAACCGTCGACGTACCGGAAGCGGAATAGTCGCCGTTCCACATGAAGTCGGCGCCCACATACTGCTTGATGCAGTCATCGATGGTGCCGTCCTCGAGCATCTCGCCGATGCATTCGTCAAGCGCCGCGACAAATCCGGCACCCTTCTTGGCCATCAGGCGGTACACGCCCACGTGATCGCTCGTCTCGGAGCGATCGAACAGGCCCAGCACCAGGCCCTCATTCGCATCGCGCATGGACTGGCCCTCGGCGCCGTCACACAGGTAGGCATCGATGCGCCCGGCGAGCACCTCTTGCAGGCACTGGTCGCCACCGTCGTACGTGTGAATATCAGCATCGGGCATGACCTTGGCGATGAACTTGTTCTGCACGGTACCGGTGGTGCAGGCGATAGACTTGCCGGCGAGGTCCTCAACGCGCTTGACGGGATCGCCGCCGAGCGTGAGAACGCCCACAAGCGGCTGATAGTAGCCGCGCGTGAAGTCATAGGTCTGCTCGCGCTCTTCGTTGGAGCTCATCGCCATGGTAAAGGCCTTGTCATCGCTCTGCACCGATGCAAGCGTGGCGGCAAAGCCCTGCGGCTCAAAGTCGTAAGAAAAGCCCAAGCGCGAGGCCATCTCGTCGGCAATGGCGATATCCAGGCCGACAACCTTCTGCTTGCCGTCCGACTGCGTCTCCAGATAGCGATAGGGCGCAAAGGCATCGTCGCCCACAAAGGTGAGCTTGGCACCCTTGATATCGTCGCCCGCAACCGCAGCAGAACCAGCGGCAGAGCCCTTGTCAGCGCCACTGCCGGCGCAACCGCTCGCCGCAACCATTGCAGCACCGGCGATCAAACCCAGGAAATCACGACGAGAAACAGCGCGAGTCATACCAAAGCCTTTCAGTCAACGTTCAAAGCGGCTTCCATTGTAGACACTCCACCGTTTAACGCGCAGCCCAGCCGCGCCAAAACCACCACAAAGGGGGACAGGCACCTTTGTGGTGGTTCGGGTGTCTGACAACAAGCTCCGCCGAAACGTCTCAATCTGTAACATCTGGGGCGCCGAAAGAGGGTTTGCTGTTACAGATCGAGATTTTCCGCCCGGCCCCGGCGATCTGTCTCAATCTGTAACAGGTAGGTCTTGTTTTGTCGTCCAGATGTTACAGATCGAGACAATTGAAGGGCCAGGCAACGCGACCACCGCAAAGGAGGCAGCGCGCTGCGCCACCCTTGCGGTGGTTTGGTCTGGACTCCGGTGTTTGCCCAGATAAAACCTGCCAAAATAAACCTGTCCCCAATTGGCAGGTTTTGACACCCTAGGGACGAGCGATGCTACAATCTGGCTTGTACTTGAAACGCATCAAAGGGGCCGCTATGGCAAAGGTTAAAATCAGCGACGTCGCGCGCGAAGCCGGGGTTTCGTTGGGCACGGTTTCCAACGCGCTCAACCACCCCGAAAAGCTGCGCCCCGAGACCCTCAAACTCATCAACGAAACCATCAATCGACTGGGCTACCTGCCCAACCAAAGCGCCCGTCAGCTCGCAGGCGGCGCCACCAAGTCCTTTGGCCTGGTGCTCCCCCGTCTCGACCACGGTTTTTCGCTCCAAATTGCCAGCGGCGCCCATAACGAGGCCCGCAAGCACGGTTACGACCTACTCATCGCCAACGCCGATAACGACGATATTCTCCAGGACCATTACCTGCGCTACTTTATGGGCACGCAAATGTCCGGCGTCATGGTTCAGCCCATGGCATCCCCCGACTGGCACCCCGCAACGACCAAGATGCCCGTGCCGATCGTCCATCTGGACATCCACTGCTCCGAGCCCGGCTACTACGTAGCGGCCGACAACGAGGCACAGGGGCGCATTATCGCCGAGCTCGCCATCGCCCGCGGCGCACACCATATCACCGTTGTGGGCAGAGCGGCATTCATGCAGCTCACCCTGCGCGTACTTGGCATTCACAAGGCCCTCGCCCTGCATCCCGATAACAAAATTGAGGTCATTGACGCCGGAGAGTGGAATACCGCGGCAGACGGCTACAGCATTGGCGCTCAGATTGCCGGGCGCCCTGCCAATGAACGCCCCGATTTTGTCGTCGGCCTGACCGACGTGTTGGCCTCGGGCGTTATCTCAGCATTGGTCGACAAAGGCATCTCCGTCCCCGAGCAGGTTCGCGTGGCCGGATGCGACGGCAACCCACTCGCTTGGAGCGGATCGGTCCCGCTCACTACGGTAGCGCCCCCGGGCTACGAGATTGGCCGCAAGGGTGTCCAACTGCTGATGGAGCAAATCGAGAACAAGGTCCCGACAAAGACCAAGCATATCCACGTCGGCTCTGCAGCACGCACCGTCACCGCAGTCACCACCGCGGAGGATATCAACCGCCAAGAACTCGTGCGGCCGTTCCTACTGGAGCGCGCCAGCACCCAGGCAAACACCCAGACCGACGCCACGGCCATCAACCTAGGCGCGTATCTATAGCACGTCGGCCAGTATGCCAAAACGCCGCTTAAGTAAAAGAGGCCCGACCATTGCCGGACCTCTTTTACTTAAGCGCAAAGACGGCCAATTACTCGCTTCAACGCCGCAATTGCCTAGCGCACGGCCTTGACCGCCGCCGCCAGATCGAACAACGTGTCGAGCACGACCTCGCAGCCATCCACCACGTCCTGCGGCAGCGGCACGATATCGGGGACGGCGAAGACATGGCAGCCGGCCGTGATGCCCGAGACGCAGCCGTTGCGCGAATCCTCGACCACGGCGCACTCCTCGGGGGCAAAGCCCGCGCGCTCGCAGGCGAGCAGATACATCTCGGGGTCGGGCTTGCCGTGCACGACGTCCTCGCCACAGGTCACCGTCTCAAACTTGTCAAAGAGGCCGACCATCTTAAGGTTGCGTTCGGCCGTAGCGAGGCGCGACGACGTCGCTAGACCCACGTGATAGCCCGCAGCCAGCAGCTCGTCTATGCACTCGGCGGCGCCGGCCTTAAGCTCCAGTTCGGTCTTGACCATCTCATCGCGAATCTCCTTGTGGCGGGCATAGACCGCCTCGGTGGTTTCGTGGCTGCCGTAATGCTTATCAAGGATTTCCATGACATCGGGTAGGGTGCGACCGATAAACTGATGGATCAGCGCTTCATCAATCGCGACCCCCAGCTCGGCAGCGCCCGCCTTCCATGCCTTAATGCCCAAACGCTCGGTATCGACCAGCGTTCCGTCCATGTCAAAAATAACAGCCTTGATCATATCGGCCCCCCATCGACTCTCGCTGTCACGTTGCTGCAACTCTACCGCATTTGGCAACTTGTATATAACGTATATACCATATTGCACTTTCGTTACACAGATAGAAGTCTTATGGCAAGTAACGCATTAGGATTATAGTTTTCGATCGAGTACTCAACGATAAGGATCGTTTCATGATTTTAGACACCACGGCACCCGCAGAGGAGCTTCAAGACAAGCTATCGGCGCTCGAACAGCTGCTTTTGGCATACGGACGCGTGGCTATCGGGTTTTCCGGCGGCGTTGACAGCAGCTTTTTGGCCGCCGTATGCGCCCGCATCATGCCTACCAATACCCTCCTCGTCCATCTCACCACGCCGCTCATCGGCACGCCCGAGCAGGCTTCGTTTGAGCAGTCCGTTGATGGGCAGGCCAATGAGGGGCCGCATTTTAAGCTCCCCGTGCTCAATCTTTCGGTGGATCAGTTGCAGCTCCCCCAAGTAGCCTGCAACGATGCCAATCGCTGCTACCACTGCAAGCACGCCGGCTTTACCGCCATCGTCAACCACGCCAAGTCGCTCGGCTTTCCCACCGTCATCGATGGCAGCAATGCAAGCGATCGCGGTGACTACCGCCCCGGCATGCGTGCGGCAGAAGAGCTCGGCGTACGCTCACCCCTTATGGAGGTCGGCTTTACCAAGGACGAAGAGCGCGAGCTGCTGCGCGCATGGGGCTATCCCGTTTGGAACCTACCGGCGGGAGCATGTCTTGCCACCCGCGTCCCCACGGGCGAGGAGCTTACGCGCGAGAAAGTCGATTTAATCCGCGCCTGCGAGGATTACCTGCACGATCTTGATCTGGCACAGGTACGCGCACGCCTGGTCGGCGGCTGCATGCATATCGAGGCCGCACCCGCAGATGTTGCCAAGATTGCCACCCTCGGCGGTGCCGCCGTCGACGACAAGGGCAAGACCCCGCTGCCCGCCATTATCGAGTCCGCACTGCGCGAGCTGGGCTGCGGCCATATCTCCCCCGAAGTCACCCCCTACATCCACGGCAACATGAACCTTTAGGTTACGCCGTTTTACAAACGGCGTAACTGCTCGGCGCTGCGCGGGCTCCGGGCACGGCAATCTGACGTTCAACTTCACGGGCGCGACCAAAAGGTCAGCGCCCGCTTGTTTCACGTCACCCTACCGCACCCGGAGCCCGCTCGCTCGCATATGCTCAACCCGGACTGCGTTAACTGACCTACCAATAAGGGACAGGTTTATTTTGGCAGGTTTTATCTGGGGAAACGCAAATAGGGCCGTGACACCCATACGGCGTCGCGGCCCTTTTCCTTGGAGAAGGATCAATTGATTGAACGGGATGACCGTTCTAGTCTTCGAGTCCGCTATTGATGAGCTCCGCAATCTCAACAGGATCGGTGCTCGCACGCACTTTGTCACGGAAGCCTGCGTCCATCAGCATCACGGCAGCTTTGGAGAGCAGGCGCAGATGCGTGGTTCCGGCCTCGCCGGCGGGCACGTACAGCGCGAGCGCCACATCGACGGGTACGCCATCAAAGCTCGGCCACTCAACAGGCTCGGACAGCTTGAGCACGGCCACACCCGGCGTATGGATCGCATCGCTCTTGGCATGCGGAACGGCAAAACCGGCGACAAGCCCGGTCTCGGCCTCGTTCTCGCGAGCAATAAAGGCAGCCTCTACGGCAGATGCGTCATCGGCAAAGCCGAGTTCGATTGCCTGCTCGGACAAATAATGCAGGGCGTCCTCGCGCGAGGCGGCGGTATACCCTATCGTCACTTGGTTGGCAGATACAAATCCCATGAAAACCTTCCTTACAACACGGACCTGACCGCAGCTTCGATGCCGCCGGCGTCCAAACCGTACTTGTGCAGCAGATCAACCGCAGGACCGGATTCACCGTACACATCGCGCACGCCGACGCGTCGCATCGGCACCGGATGCTGCTCCGCGAGCACCGAGGCCACGGCCTCGCCAAGACCACCGATAATCGAATGCTCCTCGGCGGTGACCACGCGACCAGTCTTCTTGGCGCTGGCAACCACCAGGCGCTCATCGAGCGGCTTGATCGTGTGTATGTTGATGACCTCGGCATCGATGCCATCGGCAGCGAGCGCCTCGGCAGCCTCAAGCGCCTCGGCGACCATGAGGCCGCATGCGACGATAGTCACATCGGACCCCTCGCGCACGACCACGCCGCGACCAATCTTGAACTCATAGTCCTCGCGATCGTTAATGACCGGTGTTGCCAGGCGGCCGAAGCGCATGTAAACCGGGCCCTCAAACTCATAGGCGGCGCGCACACAGGCACGAGCCTCGACGTCGTCGGCGGGAACGACCACCGTCATACCCGGAATCGTGCGCATGAGTGCGATATCCTCGCAGCACTGGTGCGTGGCGCCGTCCTCGCCCACCGAAATGCCGGCATGGGTAGCGCCAATCTTGACGTTGAGGTGCGGGTAGCCAATGGAATTGCGGACCTGCTCGTAGGCGCGACCGGCGGCAAACATCGCAAAGGTGCTCGCAAAAGCAACGCGGCCCGTGGTCGCGATGCCGGCGGCAAGACCCATCAGGTTGCTCTCGGCGATGCCGGCATCGTAAAAGCGCTCAGGGTGAGCAGCCTTAAACTTACCCGTCTGCGTAGCGGCAGCCAGGTCGGCATCGAGCACTACAAAGTCATCGTGCTCATTGCCCAGCTCGACGAGCGCCTCGCCGTAGCTTACGCGCGTGGCGACTTTTTTGACCTCTGCCATTAGAGCTCCTCTCCTGCTGCCGCGAGCTCGGCCATGGCCTGCTCAAACTGCTCGTCATTGGGCGCCTTGCCATGCCAGCCAACCTGGTTCTCCATAAAGGAGACGCCTTTGCCCTTCACCGTCTCGGCGATGATAGCGACGGGCACGCCGGTCACCTCACGAGCCTCAGCGAAAGCCGCCTCAATCTGCGCCATGTCGTTGCCATCGGCTAGCTCTATCACATGCCACTTAAAGGCGCGGAACTTGTCAGCGAGCGGCATGGCCGAGTTGACCTCATCGATCGTGCCGTCAATCTGCAAGCCGTTGTGGTCGACGACGGCAACAAGATTGTCGAGCGTATGGTTGCCGGCAAACATGGCCGCCTCCCACACCTGGCCCTCCTCGCACTCACCGTCGCCCAGCAACGTGTAGACACGGTAGCCGTCGCCCCAGTGCTTAGCGGCAAGCGCCATTCCAACTGCAGCAGAGATGCCCTGACCGAGCGATCCGGTGGACATATCGATGCCCGGGGTGTCGTTCATGTTGGGATGGCCCTGCAGTCGGCTGCCAATATGGCGGAGCGTCTCGAGCTCTTCGACGGGAAAATAGCCGCGATTTGCCAACACCGAATACAGGCCCGGCGCCGCGTGACCCTTGGAGAGCACAAAGCGATCGCGATCGGCCTTGTGAGGGTCGGCAGGATCGATATTCATTTCCTCAAAGTACAGATACGTCATGATGTCGGCAGCACCGAGCGATCCACCCGGGTGTCCCGACTTGGCCGCGTGAACCGCAGTCACGACACCCTTCCTGACCTCATTGGCGACCTTCGCCAGCTCCTGGTTGGTCATACGAATTCCTCTCTTGAGAACAACCCCGGCACCGGATGACACGATGCCGGGGCAATCCACTCGTTAAGCCTGAGCGACGACCTTCTGCCAGTCGGCCTCGAACGAGGCAAGGCCCTGATCGGTCAGCGGATGGTGCAGGCACTTCTTAAGGGCTGCCATGGGCACGGTCGCGATATCGGCGCCAAGCAGCGCGGCCTGGGTTACGTGGTTGGGCGTACGAACCGAGGCGGTGATGATCTCGACGGTGTCGTCGACGTTCTTGCCCGTCCAGTCGTAGTTCTTAATGCAGGTCACGACGTTGTCGAGCTGCGAGATACCGTCCTCGGCGATGTCGTCGAAACGACCGACAAACGGGCTGATGTAGCGAGCACCGGCGTTGGCGGCCATAAGGGCCTGCGTCGGCGAGAAGACGAGCGTCATGTTGACGCGCACGCCAGCATCGGCCAGCGCACGGCAGGCGGCGAGGCCGGCCTCGCAGACGGGGAGCTTGACCACGATGTTGGGGGCGAGGGCAGCAAGGCGCTTGCCCTCCTCGATCATGCCCTCGGCAGTGGTCGCGGTGGACTCGGCGGACACGGGCAGCCCCTCGCAAAGCTCGGCGATCTTGAGCATGTGAGGCTCAAAGTCGGCCAGCTTGCCGCCGGTCTTGGCGTACAGGGACGGGTTGGTGGTGACGCCGGCAAGGCAGCCCCAGCTCTTAGCCTCGGCGATCTCGTCAAGCTGTCTCTTATACACATCTCCGA
>USHS01000026.1 GCA_900554585.1 uncultured Collinsella sp. | reverse complement strand
GTGTGATCGCGCCGGGTGCCCGTGCGGCAATCAACAGCACGCGTACGCGTCGCGTGGGCGTGCTCGCCACCAACCTCACCATTCGCTCGGGCGCCTACACGCGCGCCATCCAGGATTTGGATGCTGGTGTCGATGTGTATGGCTGCCCGGCTTCGAGCTTTGTCGAGGTCGTCGAGCACGAGCTCGCCTCGGGCGCGCATCTGCAGGAGCAGTGGCTCGAGAACGAGGATATTTTTGATACGCCAGCCGTTCGCGCGCTGGTCGGCGCCACAGTCGAGCCGCTGCACGATCGTGGCATCGATACCGTGGTACTCGGCTGTACGCACTTCCCGCTGCTGGTGGGTCCCATCCGCCATGCGCTAGGACCCGGGGTGCGCGTGGTGAGCTCCGCCGAGGAGACCACCCGCGAGCTGACCGATATCCTCACGCGCCGTGAGCAGCTGGCGGGCGATACCGCCGAGCCACAGCATCGCTTTGCCACCACGTCTGACAACATTGCCGAGTTTGCGGTGGCGGGTAGCTTTATCTTTGGCCAGCCGCTTAAAAGCATCGAGCATGTCGATATCGACGAACTCGGTTAGGCTCGCAATGTCGCCGGAGGCTTCGCCACATCTTTTGCCGAAAGGATAGTTCCATGGAATACATGCAGGTCAACCGCGCCAAAGGCCGCGCCGTCAACGAGCTGCGCCCCGTTAAGCTCACCCGCGGCGTCATGAAGCACGCCCACGGCTCGTGCCTGGCTGAGTTCGGCGACACGCGCGTACTGTGCGCCGCCACCATCGAGGAGGGTGTGCCTGGTTGGCGCAAGGGCGCCAAGGCCGGCTGGGTAACGGCGGAATATGCGATGCTACCGGCCTCGACCGGTAAACGCTGCAAGCGCGAGCATGCCAACCGCAAGGGCCGCTCCATGGAGATCGAGCGGCTTATCGGCCGCAGCCTGCGTACCGTCGTCAATATGAAGGCGCTCGGCGAGTACACCGTTACCGTCGACTGCGATGTGATCCAGGCCGATGGCGGCACGCGTACGGCGAGCATTACCGGCGCCTGGGTGGCGCTGCACGACGCCCTTGCCATGTGGGTCGAGGCGGGCAAACTCGAGCGCATCCCGCTCACGGGCCAGGTTGCCGCCATTTCCATGGGCGTCGTCGACGGCAACACCCTGCTCGACTTGGATTATTCCGAGGACAGCCACGCCGAGGTCGACATGAACCTCGTCGCCACCGATTCTGGTGAGATGATCGAACTCCAGGGTACCGGCGAGCAGGCGCCCTTCGACCGCAAGCGTCTCAACGCCCTGCTCGACCTGGGCGATAAGGGTATCGCCGAGCTCATCGAGCCTCAGCGCCAAGCCCTCGCCTAACCTGCCAAAAAGGGACAGGTTTATTTTGGCAGGTTTTATCTGGGAAAACGTCGAAGTATAAGACTGCCGTTGATTGAGACGGGAGAGAGGCCGAAGTCCTCGTCGTCCTCAACTCGGCATTGCTATAGAGACAAAGGAGACCAGCTATGGCACTTGAGAAGATTGACATCGACACCCTCGACCCGGCGGCGACCATCGTCGTGGCAACCGGCAACGCCCATAAGCTCACCGAGATCGAGGCCATTTTGGGCAAGGTCATGCCCGAGGTGCGCTTTGTGGCGCTCGGCCAGCTGGGCGATTTTGAGGACCCCGAGGAAAACGGCACGACGTTTTTGGAGAACGCCATCATCAAGGCGCAGGCTGCGGTCGAGGAGACGGGCCTTATGGCCATCGCTGACGACTCCGGCTTGGTCGTCGATGCGTTGGACGGCGAGCCGGGCGTGTATAGCGCGCGCTATGCGGGCGTGCATGGCGACGATGCCACCAACAACGCCAAGCTTCTCGTTAACCTGGAAGGCGTGGCAGACGAGGACCGTACCGCGCGCTTTATGAGCGTCGTCGCGCTTATCGATACGGACGGCCTGGTCACCTATGGCGAGGGCGCCTGCGAAGGCGTTATCGCGCACGAGGGCCGCGGCGAACACGGTTTTGGCTACGACCCGCTGTTCCTGCCGGTCGATACGCCGGGCAAGACCATGGCCGAGCTCACGGCGGACGAGAAGAACGCCATCAGCCATCGTTTCCATGCGCTCGAGCATCTGTCCGCCAAGCTGACGGGCGAGGAGTAGACCGTGCGTGCGGTGGTGCAGCGCGTGCTCAACGCCAGCGTGACAGTCGACGGCGAGTGCGTGGGCCGTATTGGACGCGGCTACTTGGTGCTGCTGGGCGTGGGCCACGGCGACACACGCGCCGAAGCCGACAAGCTGTGGGGCAAGCTCCGCGGGCTGCGTATCAACGAGGACGAGAACGGCAAGACCAACTTGGCGCTGGCGGATGTCGACGGCGAGGTGCTCGTGGTGGCGCAGTTCACGCTGTTTGCCGACTGCCGCCACGGCCGCCGTCCGTCGTTTACGGACGCCGGCGCGCCCGATGTCGCTAACGAACTTTACGAGTACTTTTTGACACTCGTCGCTCAGGACGTTGAGCATGTGGCGCACGGTATCTTTGGCGCCGATATGAAGGTCGACCTGGTCAACGACGGTCCGTTCACCATCGTTCTGGACACAGACAATCTGTAAGTAGTTAATTTGGGACCGGGCTTTTTTAGCTGCTTGCGTATGGCTGCAGCAGGGTGCTATAGTATTAGAGTTTTGTCTATCTTAGGGGTATTATCCCCTTTTTGAATTGCACCCTCTGGAGGCCCTATTCATGGAAGAGATGGAAGTCAATCACGTCGACGACATCCACGAGAAGCTGACCGATATGGTGGGCGATCGCGTCAAGGTTAAGGCCAACATGGGCCGTACCCGCGTCATCGAGCGCATGGGCACCATCAAGAGCGTCCACCCCGCTGTCTTTATCGTTGAGGTTGACGAGCGTCGCGGCCGCAAATCGCGTCAGTCCTACCAGTACATCGATGTCCTTACCGGCCAGGTCGAACTGTTCGACCCCGAGAGCGGCGAACATATCTTTACCCCGCTCGGCAACCAGCTCGAGGAGCACTAACGGTGACCGATCGGTCCCTCATCCTTACCGCGCCGGCAAAGATTAACCTCTATCTGGGGGTTCATACCGAGCGCGACGCCCGCGGCTATCACAGGGTCGATTCCCTGATGGCAGCCGTCGGTCTAGCCGATACCGTGACGGTCACGCCGGCGCAGGCGTTGACCGTCCAGACGGTTCCGGCATCCGATTTTCCCATGCAAAAAAATACGGCCTATCGGGCGGCAATCGCTATGGCCGAGCGTTACGGTCGCGATGCCAACGTGTGCGTGACGATCGAAAAGCGTATCCCGCTGTGCGCCGGCCTGGGAGGCCCCTCGACGGATGCCGCTGCGGTCATCGTTGCCTTGGCCGAGCTGTGGGGTATCGACCGCGCCGGCCCCGCGCTCGATGACATCGCTCGCGGTATCGGCGCCGACGTGCCGTTCTTTTTGCACACGAGTCCCGCATTCTACGTCGGCGGGGGAGATGTGCTGGCCACTGAGTATCCTGTGCTTCCGGCGACACCTGTCGTATTGGTCAAACCGCACGAGACGAGCGTTTCAACGGTTGAAGCGTATCGACGATTTGATGAGAGCCCGGTGCCCGCGGACAAACCCGGTGCGATTGCTTCTGCCTTACGCGCCGGCGATGCCGAGGCGGCATATGCGCTCGTTCATAACAATCTGGGCGTCATATCCGCGCAGATGGAGCCGCGGATCCAGACGGTCCTCGACTGGCTGCGCGCACAGGAGGGAACCGTTGCCGTGGACGTGTGCGGGTCGGGTGCCTGCTCGTTTGCCATTTGCGATACCGTCGCTACGGCAGCCCATCTTGCGGGAGCTGCCCAGCAAAATGGCTGGTGGGCCTGCGCGACTGAGCTTATTCCCAACACGGTTCAAATCGACGCGCCAAAGAAATAAAAATTTCTCTAGCACACGGCGAAAATCTTTGTTACTATAGTCGAGCTAACGGGTTGTGGCTCAGTTTGGTAGAGCACTGCGTTCGGGACGCAGGGGTCGCTGGTTCAAATCCAGTCAACCCGACCAGAGCATGAGGAGGGACCGCTTCTTGCGGTCCCTTTTTTTAGCTATTGTTGTGATACCGCGGCACCCGCGGTATACTCATTCGAGCTTGTCTCGCTGTATTGTGGAGGTCTACATGTTTGGACTGAGGGCTCCTGAGCTCATCATTATTCTCGTCGTTGTCTTGATCATCTTCGGGCCTAAGAACCTGCCGAAGCTCGGCAAGTCCCTCGGCTCTACCGTCAAGAATATCCGTGAGGGTATGGAGGGCGACGATAAGGGCGAAACCAAGCAGGCCGAGGATGTCGTGGTCGAGGAGTCCAAGGAGGACAAGGAGATCGCAGAGCTCGAGGCCAAGCTCGCTGCTGCCAAGAAAAAGCAGGCAGAGGACAGCGACGCGGACGCAGAGTAGTCCCATCCCTTTGGGGTGAGCACCTGACCGGCTTGCCCGCAGGCTAGCCGGTCTTTTTCGTTTTGTTGACAGTTGATCGTTACATCATAGTTGGGGAGATATCCGTATGGACGCAAGCCAGATCGTACTGACCGCTGAGGGCCGCCAGAAGCTCGTCGAGGAGCTCGCTTGGCGTGAGGGCGATTACGCCAAGGAGATCGTCGAGGACATCAAGGAAGCCCGCGCGTTCGGCGACCTTTCGGAGAACTCCGAATACGACGCCGCCAAGGACAAGCAGGCCCAGAATGCTGCTCGCATTGCCGAGATTCAGGCCATTCTCGCCAACGCTCAGGTTGCTGCCACCACGGGCGATCTGACCGTCTCCATCGGTTCCACCGTTTCGCTGATTGATCCCAACGGTGAGGTCATGGAGGTCACGCTCGTCGGTACCACCGAGACCAACTCGCTCGAGCACAAGATCTCTAACGAGTCTCCGGTCGGCCACGCCATCATCGGTCATGGCGAGGGCGATTCCGTCGAGGTCGTTACGCCTTCGGGCAAGACCCGCGTCTACACCATCGCAAAGATCGCACGCTAGACCACGGTCCCGCGTAAAGGTATGTTTTCGCTCCCTGGGACCGAATCCTGGGGAGCGTTTTAGTTTGAGGAGCTAACTATGGCAGAGAACCAGAACGCCGCCGAGCAGGCATCGACGCTCAACGACGAGCGCGCCACGCGCCTGGCCAAGCGCGCCGCCCTGTTCGAGGCGGGCCAGAACCCCTATCCCGAGCACTCCGAGATCGAGGACTATGTCGTCGACATTGAGGCTAAGTATGCCAATCTCGCCGATGGCGAAGATACCGAGGACATTGTGAAGATCGGCGGCCGCGTGGTCGCCAAGCGCGGTCAGGGCAAGATCATGTTCATCGTCGTGCGCGACACGACTGCCGAGATTCAGCTGTTCTGCCGTATTAACGACATGGACGAGGCGGCCTGGAACACGCTCAAGGCCCTCGACCTTGGCGATATCCTGGGCGTGACCGGCGTGGTCGTGCGCACCAAGCGTGGCCAGCTTTCCGTCGCCCCCAAGAGCGCGACGCTGCTCTCCAAGGCCGTTCGCCCGCTGCCCGAGAAGTTCCACGGCCTCTCCGACAAGGAGACCCGTTATCGTCAGCGTTATGTCGACCTGATTGCCAACGACGATGTTCGCGAGACCTTCCGTAAGCGCTCGCAGATTCTCTCCACCTTCCGCCGCTTTATGGAGTCCGACGGCTATATGGAGGTCGAGACCCCCATTCTGCAGACTATCCAGGGTGGCGCTACGGCTAAGCCGTTCATCACGCACTTTAACGCGCTCGATCAAGAGTGCTACCTGCGCATTGCTACCGAGCTGCACCTCAAGCGCTGCATCGTCGGTGGCTTTGAGCGTGTCTTCGAGATTGGCCGTATCTTCCGTAACGAGGGCATGGACCTCACCCACAACCCCGAGTTCACCACGATGGAGGCCTACCGTGCCTTCTCTGATCTCGAGGGCATGAAGGCGCTCGCCCAGGGCGTCATCAAGGCTGCCAACAAGGCCATCGGCAACCCCGAGGTCATCGAGTACCAGGGCCAGACCATCGACCTTTCTGGTGAGTGGGCCAGCCGTCCCATGACCGACATCGTCTCCGACGTGCTCGGCAAGCAGGTCACCATCGATACGCCGGTCGAGGAGCTTGCTGCCGCCGCGCGCGAGAAGGGCCTGGAGATTAAGCCCGAGTGGACCGCCGGCAAGATCATCGCCGAGATCTACGATGAGCTGGGCGAGGACACCATTGTCAACCCCACGTTCGTGTGCGATTACCCCATCGAGGTCAGCCCGCTTGCCAAGCGCTTTGAGGACGACCCGCGCCTGACGCACCGCTTTGAGCTGGTTATTGCCGGCCACGAGTACGCCAACGCATTCTCCGAGCTCAACGACCCGGTCGACCAGGCTGAGCGCTTTGCTGCCCAGATGGCCGAGAAGGCTGGCGGCGACGATGAGGCCATGGAGTATGACGAGGACTACGTGCGCGCTCTCGAGTACGGTATGCCTCCCGCGGGTGGCATTGGCATCGGCATCGACCGCGTGGTCATGCTGCTCACCAACCAGGCCTCCATTCGCGACGTCCTGCTGTTCCCGCACATGAAGCCCGAGAAGGGTTTCCAGTCCGGTGCCGCTGCCGCCAAGGCTGCCGAGGCCGGCAACGCCACGAGCCCCTTCGTCAAGCCGCTCAAGCCCACGTTCGATTACTCCAAGATCGCCGTTGAGCCGCTGTTCGAGGAGTTCGTCGACTTTGATACCTTCTCCAAGAGCGATTTCCGCGCTGTGAAGGTAAAGGCATGCGAGGCCGTCAAGAAGTCCAAGAAGCTGCTGAACTTTACGCTCGACGACGGCACCGGCACCGACCGCACCATCCTCTCCGGCATCCATGGCTACTATGAGCCCGAGGACCTGGTCGGCAAGACCTTGCTCGCCATCACCAATCTGCCTCCGCGCAAGATGATGGGTATTCCCAGCTGCGGTATGCTGATCAGCGCCATCCACGAGGAGGAGGGCGAGGAGCGCCTCAACCTGATCCAGCTCGACGCTTCCATCCCCGCCGGCGCAAAGATGTACTAGGGGGTTACGCGGGTTTACCAACCCGCGTAACCAGTTGACGCTGCAAGCCCGCCAGAGCGGCAATCTGCCTTTCAACTTCGGCGGCATGACCAGAAGGTCAATGCCGCCTTGTTTCAAGGCACCTTGCTCGCTCTGGCGGGCTTTCGCTGTCTGTCCTCTACCTGCGGCGTTGCCCTGGTTGGCACTTAGGGACGTTCCGTTTCTGCCGGCACTTTGATCCCTTGGGGACGGAGGAAAAGGGATCATTACTTTGCACCAAATACACGAGAGTGGTCCATCGATGAATCGACGTTTGTGCACATGGCTCGCATGACAGTCGTCTCTTTTATGTTTCCTTTAGCCGTCGCTGCCTAGGATGGGAGTTAGTCGGCAGGAAGGGAGCGTCTATATGGACGACGCGAGCGAGCGTGCAATCGAAGAGGACATGCTCGATCAGTTCAACTACTTTGATGATGAGGACGAGGAGCTGATCGATCGTCGCGAGCCGGCGTCGCTCGATGCCTTCGACCTTGTTGGTGAAGAGCCCGACGAGGACGAGGTCGAATCAGCAGAGCCCCCACAGTCTTCGCGCCTGGACTCGCTGCTTTCGAGAGTCCCTATGCACCACGGCGCTCGTGCCGGCGCACTCCATATGAAAACTGACTGGCACCAGATCGTGACGGCAGGCAATGAACTTGCCGTCGATGCGCCGCTCACCGATAAGTCATCCATTATCTGCCGCACCGGCATGCTCATGCTGGCAAGCGGAACAGGTGCCTGGCGCGTGCGCGATACCATGAATCGTGTTGCTGCCGTACTCGGCGTCACGATTCACGTCGACCTGAGTCTTCTGTCGTTTGAGTGCACCTGCATCGAAGATGGCCACTGCTTTAACGAGGTCGTCAGCCTACCCACAACGGGGGTCAATACTCATCGCATTTGGATGATGGAGAGCTTCTTAAAGGAAATCGAGATTTACGGGCGCCGGTTTACCGTGCACGAGTACCACGAGATGCTCAAGACCGTTGAGAGCTCAAAGCCCGATTACGCTCCCTGGCAACAGGGCCTTGCGGCAGCCTGTGCTTGCGGCGCCTTCGTCTTTTTGCTCGGTGGCGGTCCTATCGAGATGGCCTGCGCATTCGTAGGCGCCGGTGTCGGCAACTTTGCTCGCTCCCATATTCTCAAGCAGGGCCTTGGCCAGTTTAGCGCGCTGACGATCGGCGTTGCGCTCGCTTGCGTTTCGTATCTGCTGGCATTGCTCGGCCTTGGCCAGGTCGTACCGGGGGCAATGTCGCACCAAGAAGGCTATATCGGCGCCATGCTCTTTGTGATTCCCGGCTTTCCCCTCATTACGGCAGGCCTCGACATCGCTAAGCTCGACATGCGAAGCGGCATCGAGCGTCTTTCGTATGCTGTGTCGATTATTGTGATGGCGACCCTCGTAGGCTGGATGGTTGCCGAGTGTGTGGGACTGGCGCCGGATGACTTCGCCCCGCTTGGTCTCCCACCGCTGGCTCTTACGCTCTTGCGTATTCTGATGAGCTTTGTCGGCGTTTTTGGCTTCTCGGTTATGTTCAACAGTCCGGTAAAGATGGCGGCGGCGGCAGGGCTCATCGGCGCCGTGTCTAATACCTTGCGCCTTACGCTCGTCGATGCGCCGACGCTGCTTCCCTTCTTGGGCCTGAGTGCGGGCATGCCTCCCGAGGCGGCTGCGTTTACCGGTGCGCTGGTATCGGGGCTCCTCGCGAGCTTAGCCGAAATCAAGCTCACCTACCCACGCATTGCCCTCACGGTGCCATCAATTGTCATTATGGTGCCTGGCTTGTATCTGTATCGCTCGATGTATTACATGTGCACCTTCGATACGGTCAATATGCTCGGCTGGTTTGTGCGTGCAGTACTCATCGTGGCGTTTTTGCCCGTTGGGCTGGGTGTGGCGCGTACGCTCACCGACCCTCGCTGGCGCCACACTAGCTAATTGGTGCAAGGGGAACAGGTCACTTTGCACCAAATGAGTTGCGGTGAAATAGGGACTGAATTGCTGTTTAAAGGGTCAAAACAGTCCGTATTCCACCGCAACTTATGGGGTCGGGGATTATTGGTGCCCTGCATCTTCATAAACTCAACGCTTACGAAGCGCGCGCCGTTCGTGTTAGGGTAGTTCCACCACATAAGTAGTCGCAGACGCACGTACCACGGGCGGGCGAGATGAAGTCCCAACAGCTCCATCTTGCCCGCCCATTTTTGTTGCGTGGTGTTGCGGCGTAACACAGAAAAGACCATGCCCTTTATGCCTATCAACAAACGAGAGAGCCTGCTGTTCACCTTTATCATGTGCTTTTGCATGGTGCTCTGGATGAGCATCTACAACGTTGCCCTGCAGCATGGGGCCATCAACGGCGAGGTTGTTGCCGCCGCGTGGCTCGGCTTCCCCGTTGCCTACGTTTTTGCCATGTGCTGCGACTGGTTTGTTGCCAGCCCCCTTGCCAAGGGTTTCGCTTTTAAATTCCTGGTCACGCCGGGTAAGAGCTCACCGCTTGCCATGACGCTTGCCGTCAGCTCCTGCATGGTCGTTCCCATGGTCATCATCATGTCGCTCTACGGCGCGTGCGAAGGCCTGTTCCATTTGCCCGGCGGCCCGCTTGCCAATTTGCAGGCCCTGCCGATGATGTGGCTCGTCAACATTCCGCGCAACTTTATCATGGCCCTGCCCTGGAACCTGCTGGTTGCCGGTCCGGTTGCTCGCTTTGTCTTCCGTCGCGCCTTCCCCATGGGCACGGTCTTTGCCGAGCCACACATGGAGCTCGTGCACATGCCGGGTGCTCCCGCTGCCGATGCCTTCAATGACGTTGCCGAGAGCATGGACGCCGAGCCTGCCTGCTAGGCAACAGCCTCTAACCTAGAGCGTCCGCCGCACCCGGCGATTCCTTTTTTGTAGACGTTGTCGTATAGCTGCATGCGGAAAAGGCTCCAACGGTTAACATATACTCCATATGGGTAAAGAGACCAAAGCGCCGCCACGGGTGGCGCTTTGCGTTTGAAAAACTAGCTCGTCTAAGAGGAACTAGCATGTTAGACCGTTTTACCGATCGCGCGCGCAAGGTCATGTCCATGGCCAAGCAAGAGGCGCTCGATCTTCATTCAAATAAGGTGGGTACCGAGCATCTGCTGCTCGCGCTCGCCAAGGAGGACGAGGGCATTGCCGCCGAGGCGCTGCGCTCGCTCGATATCGCCTACGACGACATCATGGATGGTCTCGCAGAGTACCTCAAAATTCTCGCCA
>USHS01000025.1 GCA_900554585.1 uncultured Collinsella sp. | reverse complement strand
CCGTATACGTCTTGCCCATCATCGACCCCTTTGCCGAGCCCGTTCAATCTCCTGCCAAAATTTCTTCTGGACTGGAGACAAGGCATGAATGATAAGCCACCCACGAACAAGCTCGACCGCGACAAGCTCCACGCTTCGTCCGTCTGGGAGCCATCCAATCGCAAGCCATCTCGGCGGCTCGTCCTTCGACTCGCGACGAATTCGCTCAGTAACCGCAAGCCAAGCGCTAAGCACCTGCTTTTCTGTCAGGTGCTTTTTAGCGTTGGGATGGATCTCAACATCCATGCATCTTCTCCTCCATCTTACCCAATTTCGTATGACGAAAGTCCGCTGTCGCCAATTCTTAAGCCGGCACGCGTTGGAGAGCAGGGGTCGAAACAATGATTGAAGAGCGTTCTAGTGCGGCCCAGGCGCCGGGGTAGGAGCACATACGCCAGGGACATACGTTTTCGTAGCGCGCGAGGATATTGCCGTCGCGATCGATGAAGGCAATGTCGATGGGATAGGCCATAAAACACGTGTGGACCGAAGAGCAGCGTGGAAACGCCATGACGAGCGGCAGGCCGTTGGCGGCAACCGGACGCCGTCCCAGCATGCCGCGCAGGCGCATGACAAACGACTCCGCCACCGCAAACTCGGCCGGCGTCCAACCCAGCCTATTGAGTGCCCGCGCGTAGGCGATGTAGGACGAGACCGCGGTCACATGACCACCCCCGGGCGCCATGGATCGACCGTCACCGCGCGCTCGTGCGACAACGTTGTCGGCGCCCCCAGCGGAACGCCAGCGATGCTGAGAGAAGTCGGCCACGGCTCATAGTGCATGGTGCAGGTGTAGGTCCTAAACGTACCGGATAGGGAGAGCAGGCCACCATCCGATGCCTCCGCGCCTTGCTCGCTCGACACTTCGATCTGCAAGTCATAGCCTTTCATGGCATTCAGAATTTGAGTCTGAACCGTCGCCGAGGCATCGGCAGAGCTTTCGTCGCCCTCCCCCTCCGACGCCACGGCGTGCGCCAACACGATGTCGGGCACCACGCGGTCGAAGCGCGCGACAGCGCTGGCAAAGATCATGACGTTGTATACGATGAGTGCCAGCACCAGCAAAACGGTCGTAACCACTGCCATCTCCACCGTCGCTTGGGCGCGCTCCTCGCGCAGACGCATGCGGATACTCATTACGACCCACCGCCCAGAGCGCCAACCAGCGTGGCGACATCGACGGTAAGCGGGATGGAGCCGCCGCCGGGCAGAGGAATCTCCGCAAGTGTGAGCACCGTACCGCTGATGGTGCGTTCGACTTGATATTCCAACGCCTCGCAAAGCGCCTTGGGATCGGTCACGCCCAACGGAATACTTCGCAGCTTGTCTTGCGCTTGAGAGAGACCGGCAATGTCAGACCCCGGGCTCTTAATGACGTTGGCGGAATCGGTCAGCACTGGCTTTCGCAGGCGCAAGTCGCACGGTTCCAGACCCAACGCCGCCACGGACGCCGAAACGGTATCGCCGAGCCATGATGCGATGGAGCCCAACGCGCCGCTGCCCCCTCCTAGGCCTTTAATCATCTCGTCCATAAGTTCGTCGGCCGAACCTTGGATATCACCGTATCCTACGAGCAGCCGTCCCCAAACATCCATGACGCCGTCGAGTACGCCGGCAACGCCACCCGAGCGTTCCTTCAATGTCGAGAAAAATCGCGAAAGCACGTTGTTTTGCGCCGTCGCCTCATCGGGCGCCAGCACCGCGGCAGAGATGGCACCGCGACTGCCAAGCTCAACCGCCGTGTTAAACGAAGAGTTAAGTTGATCGGGGCTGGCAATATCACCCGAAACTGCAAAGGCGACTACGCCGTTGCGGCCAGGTGGGGCGATACGCGGACGCTCGCCCGAAAGCGCTTTGATGGCCTGGTCAAACGCATTGCTCGCACGGTCGGTCTCGTCTTCGGTCTGACGTTCGAGCTCGAGCTCCTTGTTGCGACAGTCGACGTAGTCCTCCAGGGCGTCTTTAAACTTGTCAAAGTGATACTCGAAGCCGTTTTCGATAGAGGTTGAAGGCGCCGCAACGGCACCAAGCGACAAAACGCCAAAATGGCATTTGCTGCATTTATCCTGTCCATCGTAATCGGCAACCGAAGCAAATCCGCTCGGCGTCCCTTTCTTATAGTTAGGGCAGGTCGTCCCGTAATGCAGATACGCCTTGTCATCGTTCACGCTAGTCGGCCACACCGCATCGGTATAGAGTTCCGTCGCCCGAACCTCATCAGAGTTGCGCGGCAGCAGCGGAATATAGGAGGAGACCCTGTCTCCGTTCTCGGTTATATGTGCCCGATCGACCTCCGCGCTCGCATAGGTATAAAACGCCTTACGCGCCGCAGACTCTGCCTTCATCTCGACACTCGAGCCGTGGGGCTTCTCATTTGTCAGACGCCAATGGTAGTAGTCCTTCGCGCGATCAAGGGCAACTTGGGGCTCCCACGTAACGCTCGATGAGTAATGCGGATTTTGAACACCGGAGAGATCCGTTAGGCTTTTCGCACGCTCCCACATGCAAGAACAGCTGCCGACCGAGCCCTTGTCAGACCCACCACAATCCACCAGCCAAGCACGCTCTTTAGCCTTCGCCGTGTCCTCAGAAGCCTTCCGCAGCTCCTCGGCCGCACCCTCTAAATCATCTGATGTGTCTTTAATGGTATCGGTCGAGATCTCTGATCCTTTGAGCGCAGCGAAGTCAGACTCGGATGTCCTGGGCACGGCAAGCGCCGTACCGGTATAGGTCACACTATCGGTATCCTGCGCCGACACCGCCTGCGTGGCACGCGCGGCGATCAGATACGGCAGGGCCGTCTCGATTTTCTGTAAGCCTTCCGATGCGCTTTTGGCAAACTTGTTGCGCGTTTTAATGATCTCAATCCCGGTGTCGACCATATTGCCGGCAACCGGCTCGGCACCCGGGATAAGGATGGCGACCAGGCCCGTCCCGATCGTGGCAAACCCCGCCAGCCCCAGACTCAAGATGCTCGCATCAACCACCGTGGCAGCCGTGTGATAGGACGACACTACGTTGGCACCCGCCAGCGCGCCGCTATCAGCCGCCACCTGGGTATCCCCGGCACGCGACATGCTCCATATCGCCGCCGTCGACGAAAACAGCAGCGTGAGCACCACCAAGATGACCACCGCAGAGGAGAGCGTGGTGTAGGCACCGTCTTCGATAAACAGGTCGATACCGGCTCGACCCATAAAGCCGCCTCGTTTGCGGAGAGCGCCTGGTCGACGGCGGGCCGCAAACCCTTGCGTCACCCGCAACAGGCAGCGCCTAATCCCATGCAGCAATCCACGAATCATAATCTCCCTCCAGCCATTCGGGACGCGATTGATACGAGACATCGACCTTGAGCTCAACGTAGCCGCCCTCGGCGGTACCACCCATAGCCTGCGCAAACGCACCGATCACAGGCAACGGCTTGACCTCGCCGGAAACGGACACGGACGAGACGCCACCCGCACCGGCCCGGCCAAGCTCGATATCCCACGACAACGGCCCGCCGGCATGAAAGATCGAAACGTTGGGCACTGCGGCAAGTCGGCGGCGGGTGAACTCCTTAAGATCGTCGTCCTCCGCCGTCGTCGTGGTCATGCGCCGCGCGGTCTCGGCGGCGGCAGACTCCATGACCGCGCGCGTATAGAGCAGGCACACCGGTTGCAGCGCGAGAAGGATGAGTGTCAGAAACGTCGGCAGCAAAAAAGCGGCCTCGACCGTAGACTGCGCCCGGTCCTCGCGCGCGGCATCAATACAACGCGATGTCCTTAGCGCCCGCAGCGGCGTCGATAACCGACGTCGAGGCAACGCCATGGGATGCCGCCCGCTCAACCAGCGCCGCCAAGCGCCCATCGGTGCCGGCACGCCAAAGTCCCGCGATCGCCAGCACGATCGATAACAGCGCCACCGTGACGATGGCGTATTCGACCGTCGCCTGGGCAGATTCCTCACGCAGGACATCATGCATTTCACGATCCCTCCTTTGAGTCCGTTGCCTGCGGGCTCAGGCGCACGGCGCGCAGACGACACGAAGCATCGCCAGCATCCGCGGCAATTGTCACCATATCGACCCAGCCGCGTTCGTCGCGCACGATGGCGCCCCACACGTTTCCCTTGATGTCGAGATAGCCGCTCAGAGCAAGTTGCGCCGTGGGTACCTCGCGATAGGCACGCAGCATATCCGCCGCCGCTTCGGTCATCGGTCGGTCCTCGGACCATGCAAGCCGGACCGCAATCGCGTTGCCCTCAGGCGAATCCGTCGCAGTGCCAGACCGCTTGTCGAGCGTCCGCAGAAAGGTTTGCGCCGTGACAGCGACATCCGAATCGTCCGCATCTCGCATCTCATCTTTTTGAGACGCCACCGCCGAATCTGAGCCCAAATCGGAGGCGGTCCCAGGACGCTGCTGCCGCGCGGCGTTAAGCCCCCAAAGCACCGCCGCTATCGCCACGGTCAGGCAAGCAAACACCAGCAGCACCCCGATGGGGCGCTCGCCCTCTACAGGCTGTTGATGCCCTCGCTGATAGCGTTCCATAGATCTTGGACCTTGCCCTTAAATGCGACGATGGCGATAATCGCGATCACCACGAGCACGCCGACCAAGATGGCATACTCGGTGGTACCCTGTGCACTCTCCTCCTGCAATAGTTCCTTGGCGCGCTGACGAACATGTGCCGCCCGGCAAAACGCCCAGCCCTGGACCTTGCCAGCAGCGTCAGTCATCGTGTTCATGTATTCCTCCCTACATCATCCCGCCTGCTCCCAGCAGCGGGCCCAATATGGACAGAAGCAACGCCGGCAAGATGAGCGTGCCGGTGGGAATCAGCAGCTTGACGGGTGCACGCTCGATCTCGCGCTCGACCGCGGCGCGATGAGCCGCACGGATCTCGCGACTTTGAGCGGCCAGCGTCTCGGCAAGTGGGGCACCCAGGGCGAGCGCCTGCCCCACCGTGATGGCAAAGGTCTCGAGCGCTCGCACGTCCAGGTCGCGCGCGGCGGCCAACAACTCGTCCTCACGCGTGCCCACGCCCACCTGCCACGCCATGCAGGCGCGCTCAAGGCGAAGAGCCAGCACTGACCGGCGGTTGGCGCAGAAAATCTCAAGCGCCGCATCAAACGAAAGACCGGCCGAAAGACCCAAGCGCACAACATCGATCGTCTCGGACACTTCGCCGAGCGACACTCGCGCCGGGCCGCCCGCTCCAACCGCGCCCTTCACTCGCGCGGTCAGAGCATCGACCACCGAGCGACCCGCGGCAGCGACCAGCACCGCCTCGCGCTTGCAGGCCCCTGCGATCTTGCGTGCATCCGCCCGATCCAAACCCGTCGCGACAAATACACTCAGGGCGCACAGGCAAGCCGCAACTGCAACCGGGGCGCTCATAGCTCCACCCGCATAATGCGCCGGATAACCACCAGGGCAACGGCGTTGAGGGCAAGACCCAGCACCACAGCGCCCGCGCCGGCAGGCGTCGCAAGACCGCGACGAAAATCTGCCGAAAGCAGCGCCAACACCGCGCACATGCCCGCCGGCATCGCCGCGACCATATGCGCAGACATGCGAGCCTGCGACGTCTTAACATCCAGGCGGCGCTTGAGCTCAATGCGCTCCCCCACCATGCTCGACGCCTCGGACAGTAAGTCGGCAAGCGGAGCGCCGGTGCGCTGAGACACCTTAAGCGCCAAGGTCACAAGCGAAAGACCGGGGGCGTCGATACGCACGAGCAAGTCATCGAGCGCGTCGGTCGCCGAGATGCCGCAATCGATCGCCGCCGCCACCCGCAAAAACTCGGTATGCACTGGCTCTTGCGCATGAGCGCCCACAAAGCGCATGCCCTGGGCCAGCGAATGTCCCGAGGCAAGCGACATGGAAAGTGCGGTAAACGCCTCGGGCATTGCCTCTTCTGCATCGTGTTGCTCGCGCCGGCTCTCAAAGCCATCCCGAGCGGCACCAACGGCAAACGGAGCAACAAGTCCCAAGGCAAATCCGAGGGGCGATAACGACACCATCGTTAGTAAAACGCAGCAGACACCGCTCGATAGCAGCAGAAACGCCAAACGTCCCGAAGCATCTTCGATCACGAGGCCAAGGCGATGCGCCGGAGCCAGCGATGCCCACGAACGGGCGATCTTTTTCAGCAGATCGTTTTCCACCAGCTCACGCGGCAGCTTCTCTGCCACCGTCTCGAGCGCCTGACGCGCCAGCTCCGCCGGCAATACCTGCGGCACACGAGGTTCCGCCCCGCACGCCGTCGCGACAGAAAGCCCTGCCAAGCCCCCTACGACGAGGGGCACAGTGATCTCCATTCGTCCACCTCCTCTTGTGCGAGCGTCCCCGACCGCAGGCCTTCTGCGATAAACGGCGGCTCGCGGTCAAGCGTCCAGGTGCGCTCGGCGGCATCGAACGTCACATAGCGTTCGAGCTCTACGCCGCCCGATGCGGCGCGTCGCACCCCCGAATACGAGGAGACGAAGCGCCTGCCATCGGCGTGGCGCTCGGACATCACGATGCCGTCGAGCGCCATGGCAATCTGCTCCTCGATGAGCTCGCTCGGCAGATCGATGCCATAACGCGCAAGCAACGTCAGACGCACCACGGTCTCCTGTTCTGAACCCGCATGAAGTGTGGTGAGCGACCCGTCGTGGCCCGTGTTCATGGCCTGCAACATGTCGCAGCACTCGGCACCGCGCACCTCGCCCACCACGATGCGGTCGGGGCGCATGCGTAGGGCATTAGTTACCAGGTCGCGGATCGTCACCGCGCCCTCGCCCTCAATTGAAGCCTCGCGCGCCTCTAGGCGCACCACGTGCGGATGATACGCAAACTTGAGCTCGGCAGAGTCCTCGATCGTCACGATGCGCTCGCCGGTGGAAATCTCACATGACAACGCGTTGAGCAGGGTGGTCTTACCAGATCCCGTGCCTCCCGCAACCGCCAGGTCCTGTCGCAGCGACACCGCACACGACAGCAGCTGCGCATACCAAAGCGGCAGCGATCCCAGGCCCACAAGCTCGTCCAACGAACAGATGCGGTCCGAGAACTTGCGGATGGTGAGGATCGGTCCGTCGATCGCCACGGGCGGAATCACCGCGTTGACGCGATAGCCCGTTTTGAGGCGGGCGTTGACGATGGGGCTGCGCTCGTCGATACGGCGGCCAAGTGGCGAGATAATGCGGTCGATAAGCACACGGATCTGCTCATCATCCTCAAACGCATGCTCGATGGGGTACAAGACGCCGCCGCGTTCAAAGAAAGCCGAGCGGCAGCCGTTGATCATGATCTCGGTAACGGTGTCGTCCTCGATGAGCGGCTGCAACGGCCCCAAGCCCACCACGTCATCCAAAATCTCGTCGATGATGGTCTCGCGCTCGGGCGTCGCGAGATCGGTCGGCTCCTCAACATTGAGCGCCGCCTCCACCGCAGGACGCAATTCCGAGCGGGCAAGTGCCGGGTCGATATAGGCGCTGATACGCGCCACTTCGTCGTAACCCATGCGGTCCATCACGGCGCGCTTGGTGCGGCGCTTGACGGCGCGGCGACGCCCCACATCTACAGGCGCTGCCGCCGCCGCAGCGCCGGCAGCCTTAATCCTCGTTTGCAGGCTCATCGCTGATCACCCTCGCGCGACCAGGGAAGGCGGATACGCGGGCGTTCGGTGCGCGTTGCACGGTCGGCGACCATATCGCTCCAAGGGCCGACGGCGCACCCCAGTTCCACGAGCATCTCGCGCGTGGCCTCGCGCACGCTAGTCGCAAAAGCGCTGGTCTGCCCCACTGCCTCGTCAGCGCGCCCAAACGCCATGAGCGCGGCGAGATCCTGCCCGCCATCGGCGATACGAATCTTGGAGCTTAACGCACAGGCAATCTCAAAGCGCATGGCGACGTCCTCGTCTGCCCCGCGCGCACCGAACCGGTTGAACACGGCGCTCATGCGCGTGCGCGGCACACCTACTCGACCTGCCAGTTCAATGACGCGCGATGCCGATGCCGCGGACGACACCGCCGCATCGCCAACGACCAGGCAACGGTCGCTCGCCGCCACCGCAGCCGCCACGGCGTCGCCCCAAAAGACCGAGGTATCGATAAAGACCACGTCGGATTCGCGACGCAGAACATCAAGCAGTAGCTCCACCGGACGTGCCATGAGCTCGGCTTGCTCGGGCGCCCCGACGGGACCCCAGAGCGTAACGCCCGGCGCCACGCGCATCGAAGCGGCTACGATATCCGGCTCGGTGAGCATGCCCGCCGCCGACGGCTCGATAAGTGCCGCCATATCGCGCGGAGCATCGACGCCTAACAAGTCGTAAAGGTTTCCAAACATCAGGTCCAGGTCGAGCACGGCGGCACGCAAGCCCAACAGCGACGATGTGTGTGCCATGGTGGCAACGATCGTCGACTTGCCGCAACCGCCCGAACCCGAAATAGCGCAGATGGCGGAGCGGTAGCGTCTGCCGGCGGCATCGGAGGCGGCGGGGCGGGCGTCGGTGACAGCGTCCCCGTCTCCCCCGCCGCAACCACGTGCTGCGTCCAAGCCGGCATGGCTGCTTGTTCGGTCTGCGAGGCAGGCTCGTTCTGCGCAATCTGCTCATGCTGCATCAGCGACAACTCGCCGCACCCGGCAAGGCCCTCAACTTCGTCGAGTTCATCCGCCAGATTCACGCCGTGCACGTATCCCATATCTACTGCCGGGGAGTCGCCAGCATGCTGCGCCGGCCCTCCAGCGTCATCGTATACAAGGGGGTTCCGGGGGCGCCGACCATGCTCGGCTTCCGCTTTTCCATAATCATCAACACGCGGGCCTCTTGTAGCGCGAGGCGCCCCGGGTTCCCTATCAACAAAAGCATCGGGCTCAATCGTCATGCGCCGATCGGAATCAACCGCTCCCTCGCCCGCGCGCCCGTTGCCGCATATACTGTGTGCAGCGATGACCTCGGTCGCCCCCGCGCGAAACAGCCCCTCGATATCCGACGGATCGAGCGCTTCTATCAACACGACCACGCGACTCACGCGGCCTTCGGCCGTCAGGCGCGCAACAGTCTTGCGCACATCTTCGGTATCAAACAGAGACGCCGCGATGATGGCAGCCCCGCGGCGCGACGGAAACGCCCGCGCCATGGAAACCAGCCCGTCCAGGTCACCCACGCGAAGCACCTGTGCACCCGCATCACGGCCCTCGACTTCCCGCTGCAACAGCCCGTAATCGCCGCACGCGCAGCACGCAAGCCAGATCGCCTTCATCACTCGTCGCCTCCGCTCTTTTTGCCGCGCACCGTGGCGGGAATCGTCAAACTGACCGTCCCCTTGCCCGAGGCCCCCAGCAATTCCTTAACGTCTTCGGGGTCGGCCGCCAGCGTCACCCATTCGATCTTGCCTTCGCGCGTGGCACCGGCCTCTTCGCTGGTATCGATCACGCGCGCACCGCACAGCCGATCGGTCACGCCGTCCTTTTGCACGTACACATCCACGTAGCTGCCCACGCCCGTGGCGCCTCCGACCGAATGCTCGGCATCGACCGCCACCGAAACGGCGACCTTGCCTTTGGGCACCTCGAGCGTGTGGCTTTCGGTTTTGGTGTAGACATCGCAAATCACGGCATTTTTAGGGATGCGCGAGGTCGTCACGTCACCGCGCACGTGGCGTAGCTCGGTCGCCGCATCGCGCGGCAGCAGGCTCGCCAGCCATTCCTGGGTTATGACATTGGTCTCGTCGAGGGTCTCGCCCGCATCGATATCACGCGCCGCGACGCACACCTCGACGCGATCGCCGCCATACTTGGCCAGCGTCTCGGTCTGGACCTGCTCAGCCTGCGAGCGAATCGACGATGCGTAGACCATGCAGAGCAGCGCGGCGAGCACACCCGCGATTAGACTGATGGCGATGCGCTTGCTCTTGTTCACGGCCGCTCCTCTCAAGGTAGCACCGGGCGGATGCCCGTAGCACCATTGTCCGAGCGGGCAAGCAGCAAAACGGTGCGATCGCGATCTTGGTTTTGAGTGTCAAACCAATTGCCGACCAAAACCTGACCGGCCCGTCAAGCTCGTGGCAAGGTTTTGGTCAGCACGTCGGCAAAACGCACGTTTAGGGGCGCATCGGCAATAAAAAAGCCGCCTCCCGTACCGTTGGGAGACGGCTGTCATAGGTAGATTCAATTACAGATGGACATCGGGATCGAGCATCTGAGCACTCACACGCATGGATGACGCCAGGTTTTGGAACGTCTCCAGGCGCAGGCTGTCGATTTGCCCGGCATCCTCGGCCTCGCGAACGGCGCAGCCCGGTTCGTGGGTATGCGTGCAGTCGCCAAACCGGCACGCACGCGACGCCTCGACGATCTCGGGAAACGCGCGTGCCAAGCCCCGCTCATGCCCCACGAGCGGCAGACTGCGCAGGCCCGGCACGTCAGCAATAACGCCGGCTTCGCCCGGCAGCGCCACCATCACGCGCGCGACCGTGGTG
>USHS01000024.1 GCA_900554585.1 uncultured Collinsella sp. | reverse complement strand
CATAAGATATTCGAGCAAATCGAACTCGCGCAAGGTGAGTTTGAGCGGCTCGCCGGCAACGGTCACTTCGCGATGGCTGGGCGAAAGCACGATATCGCCCACGCTGAGCACATCGCTTGCCTGTTTGACCATGCCGCCGCGGCGCAGCAGCGCACGGCAACGGCTGGCAAGCTCCATGAGTGAAAACGGCTTGGTCAGATAGTCGTCGGCACCGCCATCGAGCGCCATCACCTTATCGAGCTCGGTATCCTTGGCAGTGAGCATCATGATGGGCACTGTCGCCGTCAGGCGATCGGCGCGCAGGCGACGCATAATTGCCAAACCGTCGGTGTCGGGCAGCATGATGTCAAGCAGGACGGCATCGGGTACCCGTCGCGCCACGGCGGCCTTAAACTCGCCGTCGCACGAAAAGCCCTCGGCCTCGATTCCCTGCTTGTGCAGTGCATAGACCGTCAAATCCCTGATGTTGTCATCGTCCTCGACATAATAGATCATCTTGAACCCCTTTGCGGCCGGCATGACCGCATCTTAACCCTAAAGGTACCTTTACTAGATGGTATCAGCCAAAACGTCCCGTCAAATAATCCGCCGTGCGCGGGTCGGTGGGATTTTTGAAGAGCTGAGCGGTGGGCGCGTGCTCCACCAACTCACCCAGCAAGAAAAACGCGACCGAGTCGGAGATACGCGCCGCCTGCTGCATATTGTGCGTAACGACCACGAGCGTGCAGGTTTCCTTGAGCTCGCAGGCCAGCTGCTCAACTACCAGCGTCGACACGGGATCGAGAGCGCTCGTGGGCTCGTCCATCAGCAGAATATCGGGCTGCACGGCAAGCGCGCGGGCGATGCACAGACGCTGCTGCTGCCCGCCCGAAAGGCCCAGCCCCGACTCCTTGAGCTTGTCCTTGACCTCGTCCCATAGCGCAGCGCGACGAAGAGAGTCCTCGACCAGCTCATCCAGAACGGCACGATCGCGCACGCCCATGCCGCGCGGACCATACGCGACGTTGTCGTAGATGCTCATGGGAAACGGGTTGGGGCGCTGGAACACCATGCCCACGCGCTGGCGCAGGCGGCAGATGTCGTAGTCGCCCAGGATATCCTGGCCGTCGAGCGCGATCTTGCCCTCGATGCGGCAGTCCTTGATGCCGTCGTTCATGCGGTTAAAGCAACGCAGCAACGTCGACTTGCCGCAGCCCGAAGGACCGATAAACGAGGTGATCTGCTTGTCGCGAATCTTGATGGATACGTCCTTGAGCGCGTGGTGGTCGCCATAGAACAGGTCGAGGCCCTTGACGTCGATGCGCGTCGGCGAGGCGGCAAGATCCTGCGCCGTGGGACGAGTCGCGTCCCCGACTTCGCGCTCGTGCGCAGCCTCGGCTTGCGCCTCCATTAGCTCCTCGAGCTCCGTGGGCTCCATGGCCGCAGCAGCCGTCATACCGCATACCTCCACATCGATATCAATTCAGCAGTATCGATAGTAGAAATCGCAGCTCATATGCACGTGAACGCATTGTCAGGTGTTTGTAAAGGCGCCTACGCTACGCGGCGGGCAGCTCGATGGTAAAGACGGTATGCTCGGGCGTCGATTCGCACGCGATGGTACCGCCATGCGCGCATACAATCTCCTTGGCGATGGCAAGCCCCAGCCCAGCACCGCCGCGATTGGTCGCACGCGCTGCATCCAGGCGATAGAACTTCTCAAAGATCACCTTGAGCTTTGGCTCAGGGATCGGATCGCCCTGGTTCACAAATCGTACGCGTACGCCACCGTCGCCCAAACGCCTGGCCTCGATCGTGATCATCGAGCCTTCATAGCTATAGGCAACGGCGTTTTTCATGATGTTGTTGAATACGCGAGCCATCTTGTCGCCGTCCACGAGCACCGTCAGGTCCTCGCAGATATCAACCTGGGCTTCCTTGTGCTGTTCGTTGAGAATGGGATAGAACTCGTCGGCCACCTGCGCCAGCAATAGCCCCAAATCGACGTAGGCGCGGGTAAGCACGATATCGTGGAAATCGAAACGCGTGATGTAGAAGAACTCCTCGATGAGTGCGTCGAGCCGGTGGGCCTTGTCGAGTGCCACGCCTGTAAAGCGCGCACGCTGCTCAAGCGGCAAATCGGGAGCCTCCTGCAGGAGCGAAAGATAGCCCACCACACTGGCGAGCGGCGTACGCAGATCGTGCGCCAGGTACGTAACCAGATCATCTTTGCGATGCGATTCGTCGCGCAGGGCCTGTTGAACCTTGCGCTCACAATCGCGCGCCCGATTGAGCGCACCCTCGACCTCGAGAAAGTCGCCGTCGATGGTATCCCACGTGTCGGGGTTATCGATCAGACGGTCCTGAATACGGGCGGCGATCACGCGGTCGGCATGCTGCTCGCCTTGCTCATAACCCTGGTAATACAGGGCGCGCCCGCAAAAGAACAGGACACAGACGGCGAGCGCCAGCACAAAGCCGAGCATGTTGAACACAAAGGCGGCATCAAAGAACACGGGCTCGCCAATACCGCCAAGCGCCATGGCCCCGATCGCCAGCGTAATCGTCCACGCGGCACCGCCGATTACCACGCAGCGGCGAACGATTTCGAATCGATCGATCAGCAAGAAGCCAATGAGCAGAACTGCCAGGATGCCAACGATATTGTCAATGCCAATGAGTAGCAGACTCAGCAAAAAGAGCAGCACCGTCGCAAGCGCGCGGTTGTCGACGACCGCCCTTATGTATTCAAAGAGTCGATCGGGCACCTCGAATACCCGTCTATCGTCTTTTGTCATATCCACTTCCCCACCACCAAAGGCGTTATTCGATTATGTAGCCGACGCCCCAGACGTTTTTGATAAAGCGCGGCTTTTGGGCATCGTCGCCGATCTTTTCGCGCAGATGGCGGATGTGCACCATCACCGTATTGTTGGAGCCGGGCATAAAATCCTCGTTCCACACCGCGCGGAACAGGTCCCCCACGGCCACCACGCTGCCACGATGCTCGACCAGATACAGCAAGATGGAATACTCGATGGGCGTGAGACGCACCGGTGCACCGTCCACCGTCACACAACGAGCATCGCGGTTGATCTCGAGGCCATCGAGCTGGATGGTCGGCGATTCGACCGCCTGTGCGCGGCTGCCGTAGCTGGTGTAACGACGGAGTTGAGCATGAACGCGCGCTATGAGCTCCAGCGGACGGAACGGCTTGACCACGTAATCGTCTGCACCCAGTGAGAGGCCCTCAATCTTATCCTGCTGGGCATCGCGCGCCGTCAGCATAATAACGGGATAGGTATGGCCAGCGCGGATGGTGCGCAGCAACTCAAAGCCGTCGATATCGGGCAGCATGACGTCCAGCAGCGCCAGATCGAACTCCTGCTCCAAAATCGCCTTGGCAGCATCTGCTCCGCTATAGGCAATCTGAACATCAAAGCCCTCTTTTGTAAGGTAGATACCGACCAGGTCGGCGATGGCCTTCTCGTCATCAACTACCAAAATGCGCTCATTCATGCGTGCTCCTCTCGCGCTCCATTATGCCCGAGGCAGCGCGCGCCACACACAACAAGCGCGGTCGTTTAAGTCGACCTTAAGCACCTATGCGTCCGTTCGGGCGCAGACATGGGCCGCGCACGCCCGCGCACTGATTGTCCACGCCGGTAAACGATATACTTTGAACTCTAAAGAGACCATCCCGTCGAAAGCGAAATCTGTGAAGACCCTTAGTTCTCTTGTAAAGCGCTCCGCGCAACTGATCGCCGGCATTGCCTGCGCTCTCGCCCTTGCTGCCGGCGTGCCGTCTATCGCCAACGCCCAGGTGCTTACGACTGATATCGTTTGCGGCAAGACCGCCGACGCCCGCGGCATCACGGCCGAGAATCTGCCCGATATCGATGCGACCAACGCCATCGTCATGAGCAAGGACGGTTCCGTCTATTACGCCCGAAGTGCCGACGAGCAGGTCAAGATCGCCTCAATTACCAAGGTCATGACTGCGATCCTGACCGTCGAGAACTGCAAAATGGACGAGAAGATCACGGTGAGCAATGCTGCCGCCACCGTAGGCAACTCGACCGCCGGCCTGCTCGAAGGCGACGAGCTCACCGTGGAGCAAGCTCTGCGCGGTCTGATGATCCCCTCGGGCAACGATGCCGCCATCGCGCTTGCCGAGCACGTGGGCAAAAAGATCGACCCCAAGACCAAGGACGCCGTGGCCACCTTTGTAAAGGCCATGAACGAGCGCGCTAAAAAGCTCGGCTGCACGGGAACGCTTTTTGAGAATCCGCACGGTCTGGACTTTGATGAGTGGGCCGGCGACATGCACTCTACCGCGCACGATGTAGCCCTGATGATGCAGGAGGCAATGAAGAGCGATACGTTCCGCGAAATCGTGGCGAGCGATGATTCCTGGATTGAGGTTACGGGCGCCGACGGTTCCGACCATTCGCATTCCATGGATACGCACAATGAGCTGCTGGGGCAGGACGGCAATATCGGCGGTAAGACCGGCACCACCGACGATGCCGGCTATTGCTTTACGGCAGCCTACAACCGCGATGGCGACGAGACCTACACCGTCGTCTTGAACTCCAGCACCACCGACCAGCGCTTTGCCGACACGGCCGCCCTTGCCAACTGGTACTACGGCCACAAGGTGACGGTTGCGATCGCCAACACGCAGGAAAAGACCGCCAACGGCAATCCGCTCATCGCGCGCATTAGCCAGACCGATTGGACGGACAAGACGATCGATGCCACGCTCGCCGACCCCGCAGCTCAGGCAACCGTCTTTTCGCTTGCTGGAGAGGTGACCGAAAAGGTTACCTACGATGACCTTTCGGGCACGGTGCATGTGGGCGACAAGGTGGGCAGCGTGACGCTCAAGCAAGACGGCACCAAGATCGCCGTTATGGATTTGGTTGCCGACGAGGAAGACTCGGGGCCGAATCCCATTGAGTGGCTCCTTGTAAAACTCGACCGCTTGGGCCGCCGCATCGACAACCGCCCACTTACGGCAGAAAGCGAGACCATCGCCAAGGCGCCCGAGGTGTAGGGCTGGGGGAACATTACATTTGAGATTGGAGAGGCGTCCAACGGGGCGCCTCTTTTTGAATACCTCTTAAACGGGATGCGTCAGAATCACCAAAGCGACATTGCTAGCCGTTTACCTTCGCTGTGTCTTTTCGGACCTTGAAAACGGGTCCACCGGGCATGCTAGTAGATCCTTTCGACCTCCTTGGTCAAGGCCCTGAAAAGATCCCCAGCTGAGGGGTCTGCCCCAGGACACAGCGATTGCCAGGCACCCGTTTCTCCGATGGTGCCCGCACTCGTCATAACAAGATCGTCGCTCCGCCTGCGAATGGAGACACTAACGGAGCGGCCATTATGGAACCCATGGATATCGACTTTATTTATGCGCCCATCAGCTAGATAACTAATCATGACATTGATGCTGTCACCATACTCCGGCAATTCAAAGCCGTGGGAATCCATCAATAGCTTCACATCCTGATGGTAAATGCGGGCCTCGACGACATTCTTGGGCATTTTCCCCGTCTTTGTTGGAGAGCAAAAGCTGATGCTTGGCTCCTCTTCGCTCATGCCTCGGTCAAACCTAAGCATGCACGGGCATACCGACTCAATGGTTCGCAAGGCGTCCGCCGCGACCTTTTCCTCGGTAAACATCTCCACGTCGATGCCGTTTTCTTCCATATAGGCACGGTTTTTACGTTGAAGCTCTAGCCGAGCCGCAGCCTCCCCATCTCCACGCTGTTCCCAATTTCCGGAGTCGGCGACATTTCGATCGAATGTAGAATCAACGGAACATGGCGCTTGCTGTTGAGTCGGATCACTGTCGCCGAGACGCCTTAGCTCGGAGCGTCTCATCAGTAGTGTCACAATATCAAACAGCCAACCAAATCCAAAAAGGCCAAAGGTAAAGAGATATAGAAAGAAGCTGCCCCACATCCGTGCATACGCCCTATGAGCGCCCGACCACCCAAGAAGGAAGCATAGCAAAAGCGCCTTGTTTGCCCTGTCAACCGACGTAATCTCTCGAGTGAGAGATTTCTGTTCAGGCTTCGCCAAAGGTGTAATTTCATGCGATGAAACAGTAATTGAGGACGTCCTTGACGCCGAGCTCCGAGCGCCTGATTTAGCAACGGCGCGAGCGACATCCCCAACTCCGACGGTCGTTCTGCTGTATACGGCATTGTAAGCAGCCTTCTTCGGATTTTTGATCCACCCCATGCCCTTCTTACCATAGCCGGGGATTATCGCCCGCCTTACCGCGCGCTTCGCTCTGCCGGTCGTTCTTGCCTTGAGTGATGTCTTTAGATTCGGCTTACGCAGCCCGACCTTTACCATATTTCTACTCCATCCCCTCGGAACCCCACACCGGGGTGCACGAGCACGCCTGGGTCTCCCCGTTTTCAAGCGCCCCGTGTTTGCCTAATGTTCACGCCCTTTCGGACTCTAATCCCCAGCCGCCATTCTTGATAATAAAAAAGGGCCCCAAATGGGACCCTTCTTCAAAGTCATACTGGCGGAGAGCTGGGGATTCGAACCCCAGATGCCCTTTTGGGGCATACTCGCTTAGCAGGCGAGCACCTTCGGCCTCTCGGTCAGCTCTCCGTAACAGCCGTTCTATAGTAACCAAACAGCCGAAGTTGGGCAAGGGGAATTTTGAGGCGTTTCCTCTTTTACCTCTCTTTTACCAGTAAACGTCTCAGTCAATCATCTCAATCTGTAACATCTGCAGGCCGTAATCCCCTCCAGGTGTTACAGATTGAGACAAAGATACAAGGACGGCCCCAGCGACAGCGCGGACAGCCCATTCTTTATTAGTCCTCTCGAACGGTCTCCAACAGATAATCGCGCATGTACGGAATTGCAAACGAAACACAGCCATAGCCCGCGGGCTCAATCAACCCCGCATCGATCAGGCGCTTGCGATATGACCCAACTTTGTTCGCCGACAAACCCATCTTCTTGGCGATATCGCCGTTGGCGATATCGACGCCCTCGCATTGAGCCATCGCCGCGAGATACTGAAACTGCCGTTCCGACACCCTGCGCAGCGCTGGGGCAATCACCATAGCATTAAAGCTATCAAGAGCCGCCTGGATACCCTTACGAGCCGCCTCTTCGCTCACACTCTCCGCCCCACTGCGCGCAGCAACCTGCCAAGCGTAATATCCGACCAGCTGGACCATAAAGGGATAGCCTGCCGAAGCTTTTGTTAATAGCTCAGCGGCACCTTTGTCGAGCTCCTTGCCCGCTCGTCTCATCGTATCCTCAAACGATCCGCCAACTTCAAAATCGGAAAGCCGAGTAAGTTCAACATGTTTGGCTCGCTGAAGGAACGTCAACGTATCATCCACCACCACGCCATCTACCGATGTCGGCAGCCCGGCGAAAGCGAAAGCGACATTCGCTCCTTGGCGGATCAAGAGCTGCATCTCATTGCCTAGCTCGCGCATTTCCTCAGTTGAGGCATCCTGGATCTCGTCGAGCGTAATGAGCAGACCACCGCGCTTCGCAGCATCGTACATCGCCTCGCCCAGATGAGAGGCCGACTTCGACATCTCCATGGAGCCAAGGCTGACCCCTAAAATCGATGGGGAAATCGAGATTGATTCAAGACGAATGTTTCGCTGCAGAGCCTCGAGGATTCTATTGCAAAAACCAGCATTGGAGGCAACGTCAACGACCTCGAATCCTTTTTTGCGTGCAAGGTCACCCAATGCATTAAGGAGCACCGTTTTACCTGTGCCTCGGACGCCCGAGATGCGCATGAGTCGATCGGGGGCACCAGGACCATTCTCAAGAGCCTCGGCAAAGTCATCCAAAACAGTGTCCCGTCCGATAAGCTCAGGCGGATTCATGCCCGCCGTTGGCTTAAAGGGGTTAACAGCTTTCGTCATTCTGCCCTCCTCTGCTAGTTTTAACAACTTTAACAAAGTTTAGCAACTTTAGCAGAGTTTAACAGTTTTAGCAGGCTCGGCGGCTTTATGCCTTACCGATCCTGCCGGGTCCTCCCGCCCGCGCCGATACAAATAGCGCGGTGCGGCCCCTCTATATCGCCCCTACCCCAGCGAGCGACTGAGGGAGCCGAGCTCATCGTTACCCATGGTGCGCCACATTTGGAAGATGCAGACGCGCGCCAGGAAAAAGAAGCCGTTATCGACCAGCTGCACGGCGGCATCCGCCAGCTGGTTGGTCACGGCGGACACGGGAGGCAGCTCGAGCCCGGCCTTACGGATGATCTCAACCGCATCCTCGAACGTCGGCGGCTCATTGACGCCCATCTCGTTCATAAGGCCCTGCATTTCCTCCAGCGCGCTGCTACCCGACTCCTCGCCGCGCGGCACGAGGCGGTAGCACGCCAACGCGAGCTCGAGCTGGTCGCAGTTCCAATAGGCAAACGCCAGACGATAGAACAGATAACCGATTGCGGAACGGTCACTGGCAATGCGCAGGCCGTGGCGCGCCACCTCGATAATCTCGTCAAATCGCTCCAGGCGCGCCAGCACGTTGATGAGCGCAAAGTGCGACTGCATGGACGAGCGAGCCAGATCGTAAAGACGACGCACCTCGGGCAATGCCCGTTCAAAATCCTCCTGCTCGGCGTAATAACTGCAGATCTCGTGCTGGGCAAAGTACAGCGCATCGGGAGCACGCAAAATACGAACGGAGCGGTCTTCCTCCATTACCGGCAGCACCATGCGTACCAGCTGGTTGTCGCAAAACTGCGTCTGGACCGGACCCGTTGCCAAAAGCTCGGCAACGGCACACTTGGCCTCCAGCTCCTCAACAAGACGGGAGAAGCCCTCAAACGCGCTTGCACGGTCAACTTTTGCCTGCTCGCGCAACTCAACGACGCGCGCCACATACGGGTCATCGTCCATCTCCATGACCTCGAGCTCATCAGCCGTATCGGCAAGCAGCAGGTCGCGCAACGCCGGCGGCAGCGAACGGTGGTCGTCACGCGGGCGAGCGTGAACCTCCGCAGGCTCAATCGCATCCGGCGCGTCCGACTCATATGCCTCAAGCATGCGCTTGCACGGCATATCGTCCATATCCATGCTCTCAAGATCCTTGGCGACAGGCACGCAATTGGCCAGATAGGCCGCACGCCCAAAGGAATATGTTGCAATGACGCGCTCGCCCTGCTCGCCGTCGGGAGCCGCAATCTGAACATAGCAGCGCGCAATGCAGGCACCTGCGGCAAAGCAAGCCGCTGCCAGCGTAAGCGCCACGCGCGCGTCGTGCTCCGCGGCCCAAATCACACGCGCGTTCTCGTCCAACTCACGCCAGACATCCTCCCGGGCGTCGTATTCACGTTGTGGCATGGCATCCACGACAGAGTGCCCAAACCGAACGAGCATAATCCCCTCGGCAACGTTTGCCCGATAGGTATAGTCGAGCCGTGTGACCACGTTAAGCGCCTCGACGATACGCGCGAAGCGGGTACGCACATCCCACTCACCGCCCGGCTGGCAAGCTACCGTTCCGGGTTTGCCCCACGGGTTGTCGCTCGAGGTCGTATCGAGCAGTCGGGGAACATCGTTGGTTGTCTTGGCGATATGCCACGCATCAAAGAGCGCGCAGCCCTCAAGGCTCGGCGAGGATGCCGCGGGGACCAATCCGGCCCCGATGCGCTCAAGGATGCCGGAGAGGCGGTTGAGACGGCACTCGATGGCAAGCAGCATGTCAATCTCGTCCTGGTCCAGCAGGCTACGATCAAAATTGAGATAGAACAGCTTTGAGCGGTCAATGCGCGCTAGGCTCATTTCGGACTTGGCAGCAATGGTGCGCAGGCGGGGCAAGTCGATCTCGCTCATCAGGGCGGCGGCATAACGCTCGATACCGCTCGGATTCTCGGCATGGTCAACACGGTAAAGCAGCGTCTCGATAGCATCGGGGAGCGGTGCCGTGTCAAAGCCCAAAAACACCTCGACCGGCTCGGGCAACTTTACGAGTTTGATCTTGTCGACAACGTTTTGCATGCCTGCATCGAGACCGTCGACGCCCGCCGTGTTCGCAATAGCGCTTTCGGAGTTGGCAAATATCACGTAGCGCAAGAACATCGAGGCCATGAACTCGCCGAAAGGAAGGGCGCGGGTCGAATTCCATGTCTCGTGGTCGGACTGCTCGCGCATGGGGCCTTCGGGAGAGCCGGCAGTTCGCGCACACGCGCGCATTGCACCGTTAGCTTCCCTCACCATAATCTCGCCAATACTGGAATCGGACTCGTGAAGGACCAGCTCCATGTCAGGGTCCTCGGGCAACGGTACTTCCCGAACAGGACGATCAACCTTATAAACCTTGCCCGACACGCTCACGTAGCCCAAGAGCGATATGTGAGTTTTGCCGACGAATTCGACGACATAGCACGACTCTTTGGGGTCCTCGCCAAAGACTTTCCAGACAACACCATATGAGCGCCCCGCAGGCTGCTCTGGCATCGATGGAAAACGCTTTTTGGGGTCGAGAAACCTGAGCTTGTATGTCGGACGCTCTGCCACGAAATATCACCCTGATCAGTCGTTGAAAGAAGGAGTAGTCGCGGATGGGCCGCGACACCTACTCGGAATCTTACACGAGTCGATAAGAAATAGTCCGCTTCACGTTCGCGCCTCGACCGAGGTTCGAATCCATGGGATGCCGCCATAAAAGAAAAGCCCCCGTTGCCGGAGGCTTCAAGTTCAAATGGTGCGGCGTATAGGATTCCGCGCATCCGCCTCGCGGATCCGCGCCGGCTTCGCCCGCCTGCCGGCGTGCTCGCCCGCTCGCTACGGA
>USHS01000023.1 GCA_900554585.1 uncultured Collinsella sp. | reverse complement strand
GATATGCGGCCTGCCCGTCGAGCGGCCCCATAATCTCAAAGACTTCAACGGCGTTTTGCTGATCGAACCCACGGACGCGGAATCCGCGGCGGGGGAGATTGTCCAGGTAGCCATCGCTTGCCAGCTGGATGAGCGCCTCGCGAACCGGCGTGCGCGACACGCCCATGGCATCGCAGATCGTTTGCTCGCTCAGCCGGTCGCCGGCGGACAACTCGCCGGCGTCAATACGGCTCGAAATATAGTCGTATACGTGGTCCTTCAGGGGCCTTCTGAGCGTTTCCATAAGCTTATGTTCCTTAACTGTATTTTTCTAAAACTAAATACGTTTCGCTTGAATAGCTCAGTTGAATTATAGAACGACCAGCTAAATCCTGCTACTTTGCGCCGATACGTAAGAATACGCTTACCGAGGAATACCTACCGTTCAGGATTGTATACAATATACAAAACAAGAAAACCGGCCTAAGATAAAGCCATCGAAAGGAAGGCGGGCGCGAAGAAGTCCCGCTCTCTGCTAAGAGATCCAAGGAGGATCATCATGACCAAGTTCAGCCACGTCATCATCCGCCGTCCTGGCAAGTCCCTGAGCAATGGCATCACGAGTGCCCCCGAGCTTGGCCAGCCCATCTACGAGCGCGCCATCGAGGAGCACTACGATTACGAGCATGCGCTCGAGCAGTGCGGCGTGGATGTCTCGGTGCTGCCCGCCCTCGAGCAGTATCCCGACAGCTGCTTCGTCGAAGATCCGGCCGTTATCACTCGCTGCGGCGCCATCATTACCAACCCCGGCGCCGATAGCCGCAACGGCGAGAAGGACGAGATCGAGCCGGCCGTCCGTCGCTTCTTTGACGACGAGCATGTCAAGCACATCGTTTCTCCGGGCACGCTCGACGGCGGCGACGTCATGATGGTCGGCGACCATTTCTACGTCGGTCGCTCCGCTCGCACCAACGAAGAGGGCATCCGCCAGTTCTGCGAGATTCTCGAGGGCTGGGGCCTCGAGGGTTCCGAGGTTCCGCTGGAGGAGGTCCTGCACCTCAAGACGGGCGTCAACTACATCGAGGACAACAACATGCTCGTCTCTGGTGAGTTCATCGATAAGCCCGACTTTGCCCAGTACAACAAGATCGTCGTGCCCGAGGACGAGGCTTACGGCGCCAACTGCATCTGGGTCAACGGTACGGTCATCGTTGCCGAGGGCTATCCGACCGTGCTCAAGGCCGTGCAGGATCTGGGCTACAAGACGCTCGTCGTCGACACCTCCGAGTATCGCAAAGTCGACGGTGGCCTCTCTTGCCTGTCACTGCGCTTCTAACGCGATAGCTGTAACAGTCTGATGATCGCTTGACCGATGGCCCGGCACCCGATTCGGGACGTCCGGGCCATCTTTCGTTCGATCACATGATGAAGGGGGTGCACATACAATGGCCTCTAAAGCTCAAAACGACGAGATTATCGACCCTAATGGCCTCGATCTCTTTCGTCTGACCATGATGGTCATTACCGCCAGTATTTGTGGCGGCATCTTTTCGCTTGCCGGCGATATGGCAGCAGGCGGGGCAAATACCGGTGCGGTTATCGTCTCGTGGGGAATTTGCTTTATTGGCGTCTTTGCGCTGATGATGGTGTTCAACGGTTTGTCTCAGGCCCGTCCCGACCTGACCGGCGGCATCTATGCATACGCTGCGGCCGGTTTTGGCGATTACATTGGATTCAACTCCGCCTGGGGCTACTGGATCAGCGCATGTCTTTCCAACGTGAGCTTTGCGCTCTTGCTGTTTAGCGCGCTGGGCTATTTCTTCCCTGCGTTTGGCGCGGGTAACAACCTACTTTCCATCGTCTGCGCCAGCGTGTTTTTGTGGTTCCTTACCGTCCTTGTGCTTCGTGGCGTTAAGGAGGCTGCGGGCATTAACACGATCGTCACGTTGGCGAAGCTGGTACCGCTGGGGCTCTTTGTGCTGAGTATCGTGCTCCTGGGTAAGTTCAACGTCGATATCTTTATGGACAACTTCTGGGGAGAGCCGGCTGGTCCTGGCTTTGGCGAGCAGGTTGTCTCGACCATGATCGCCCTTGTCTGGGTCTTCACGGGTATCGAGGGCGCTGTCGTTATCTCGGGCCGTGCAAAGTACGTGCGTGACGTCGGCCGCTCGACGGCGCTCGGATTTGCGGCTGTATTTACGCTGTATCTGATCATCTCGATGCTGTCACTCGGCATTATGCCGCGCGAGGAGATGGCGCAGCTCGCAACGCCCTCCATGGCGGGAATTCTCGAGTGCGCAATCGGTCCGGTTGGCGCTGCCATCGTAAACCTTGGCGTTATCCTTTCGCTGGTTGGCGCGCTGCTGGGCTATGTCATCATTGCGTCCGAGACGCCGTTCGAGGCAGCACGCCAGGGATCCTTCCCTCTGGCGTTTGCCAAGACGAACAAGCACGACGCCCCGGTGGTAACGGTTCTCGTGAGCTCCGGCATCACGCAACTCTTCTTGATCGTGTCGTATGTGGCGGCGAGCACCTACCAGTTCTTCTACAGCTGCGCAGTCAATACGATCCTAGTTCCGTACGTGTGCTCGGCAGCCTATTACATGGTGATCGGCTGGAAGAACGAGCATCTGGACGGGCCGCATGCGCCAAGCGTCGGCAAGGCGCGCTTCTTCGGTACGCTCGGCTTCATCTACACATTGTTCCTGGTGTGGTCGACGGGTCTTCAGGGCGTTATGATCACGACGATCCTTTTTGCTCCGGCCATTCCCGTCTATATGCTGGGCGAGCGAGGTCGCGGTAAGCCGGTGCTTCCGCACCTGCACGACAAGCTGATCGCAGCGGTGGTCATTGTCGTGGCAATCATTTCGCTGTATCTGCACTTTGCCGGCATTGCGCCGATTGTCTAAGGCTATGGCGAGTTTCATTGCTTGGTAAGCCGGCGGGCATTGCGTATCGGTGCTACTTGGCATTCCATAGCTGATGTGGGTCTCTATAACGTGCCTATGTGAGCGCCCGCCAAGCCCGCGCAGGTGACATTTGTTGCCAGCGCGGGCCTTTGCTGTTGCGGCGAAATGCTGCCGGCAGCTGGGGACGTTCCTGTTGTGCCGGCGCCTTGGGACACTCCTTGGTTGTTTTGCATGCGGCGAAGGGAATGGATCATTTTGTCGAGGGGGCGGGCGGCTTTCGGTCCTCGGGGAAACCACGGCCCGGAATCCCCCTTGCATCAATCTGTCGATTGAGCATCGTTGTGTGTTCGCGCTATCATGCGTGGTTAAATGGTTAGCCATGGCAAACGGTTAGCCAAGTTAAACAAAATGCAACGCCCTGTGGGCGCCGGGGGAGGAACACGGACGTGAAGCTCGATACACTCGAGATTGGAAAGGACGCCGTTGTCGCATCGGTGGCATCGGACGATCAGGCACTCCGACAGCATATTTTGGACATGGGCCTAACGCCGGGCACCGAAGTCACCATGATGAAGTACGCTCCTATGGGCGACCCGCTCGAGATTCGCCTGCGTGGCTACGAGTTGACGCTGCGCAAGGACGATGCTGCTCGCATCGAGCTCGTGGGTGTTCACGACACAGACACGGGTCCGCGCACTAACGCCGCAATCGGCACGACGGAGCACCCGGCACTTGGCGAGGGGACGTATTCGCCCCGTGCGGCAAAAACGGCCGTGCCCGAGGGTGCGCCGCTGCATTTCGCCCTCGCCGGCAACCAAAACTGCGGTAAGACCACGCTGTTCAACCAGCTTACGGGCTCCAACCAACATGTCGGTAACTTTCTCGGCGTGACGGTCGACCGCAAAGATGGCACCATCCGCAATCACCCCGAGGCAAGCGTTACCGACCTGCCCGGCATTTATTCTCTGTCGCCGTACACGGGCGAGGAGATCGTAAGCCGCCAGTTTATCCTGGACGAGCACCCCGACGCCATCATCGATATCATCGACGCCACCAACATCGAGCGTAACCTGTACCTGACGCTGCAGCTTATGGAGCTCGATCGACCCATGGTCATCGCGCTCAACATGATGGACGAGGTGACGGCCAACGGCGGCGCCGTGGACGTCAACCTGCTCGAGAGCCTGTTGGGCGTGCCTGTTGTCCCCATTAGCGCTGCCCGCAACGAGGGTATCGGCGAGCTGGTGGATCATGCCTTGCACGTGGCACGGTTCCGCGAGCGCCCCGGTCGCCTGGACTTCTGTGCGCCCGATGGCTCGGACGGCGGTGCACTGCATCGCTGCATTCACGGCATTGCCAACCTGATCGAGGACCATGCCGTGACGGCGCACATTCCGGTGCGTTTTGCGGCGACCAAGCTGGTTGAAGGCGACGAGCTGGTGACCGAGGCGCTTCAATTGGATCGCAATGAGCTCGACGCTATCGAGCACATCATTACCCAGATGGAGGGCGAAGCCGGCACCGACCGCCTGTCCGCGCTGGCCGATATGCGCTTTAGCTTTATCGGCGACGTGTGCGGGCGCTGCGTCGTCAAGCCGCATGAGAGCCGCGAGCACGTGCGCTCCGTCAAGATCGACCGCATCCTGACGGGTCGCTACACGGCCATTCCGGCGTTCCTGGTGATCATGGGCCTCGTCTTTTGGCTGACGTTTGGCGTGATCGGCGCGGCGTTGCAGGGACTCATGGAGGACGGCATCGCTGCCATCATCGCCTCGGCCGATGCAGGTCTCAAGGCGTTCGGCACCAACGACGTGGTGCGCTCGCTGGCTGTCGACGGCGTGCTTACGGGCGTGGGCAGCGTGCTGACCTTCCTGCCGATTATCGTCGTGCTCTTTTTGTTCCTCTCCATTCTGGAAGACTCGGGCTACATGGCACGCGTTGCCTTTGTCATGGATAAGGTACTGCGTCGCTTTGGCCTGTCGGGCCGCAGCTTCGTCCCCATGCTCGTCGGTTTTGGCTGCACCGTGCCGGCTATCATGTCGACCCGTACGCTCCCATCCGAGCACGACCGCAAGATGACGGTCATGCTCACGCCGTTTATGAGCTGTTCGGCCAAGTTGCCGGTCTACGGTCTGCTGTGCGGAGCATTCTTCCCGCAGGCGACAGTTCCCGCCATGGTCTCGCTCTATCTGATTGGTATCGTGGTCGGCTGCATTGCCGCCCTGGTGCTCAACCGCACGGCATTTAAGGGCGACCCGGTGCCGTTTATCATGGAGCTTCCCAATTACCGCCTGCCGAGCGTCAAGACGACGGTGATGCTGGCATGGGATAAGGCCAAAGACTTTATTACCAAGGCCTTTACCATTATCTTTGCCGCTACCGTGGTCATCTGGTTCCTTCAGACGTTCGACATTCGCTTTAATGTGGTCGCCGATCAGTCGCAGAGCCTACTTGCCGGTCTGGGTAGCATTATCGCACCGGCGCTGACGCCGCTTGGGTTTGGCGACTGGCGTGCATCCACGGCGCTCGTCACCGGACTTATCGCCAAGGAGAGTGTCATCTCGACCCTCACGGTGCTTTTGGGTGCAACCTCGCCCGCGGCACTGTCGACCATGTTTTCGCCGTTTACCGCCTACGTGTTCCTGGTCTTTACACTGCTGTACCCGCCTTGCGTGGCGGCAATCGGCGCCGTCAAGAGCGAGTTGGGCGCGCGCTATGCCGTTGCCGTGTTCGCGTTTCAAGTGACGGTCGCCTGGACCGTGGCGTTTGTCGTGCATTCAGCGGGCATATTGCTGGGGTTGGCTTAGTTATGTATTGACGGCGCAACCTCTGTGTATTGAGTTGATTGCGGCCCCGCATCTGTACTGACGGATGCGGGGCCGTTGCTATATAATCGCCCACCGCCCAAGACAATCGGAGAGGTTTCCTACATGACTCAGGCAAGACAAGATGGCATCTCACTCAAGCAGTGGCTCCCGCTTATCGGGCTCGCCTGCTGTGCGTTCGTGTTCAACACGTCGGAGTTTATGCCCATCGGCCTTCTGACTGATATCGCCGCGTCGTTCTCGCTCACCGAGGCCCAGGCAGGCATCATGATCTCGGTCTATGCTTGGGGCGTCATGCTGCTGTCGCTGCCACTCATGGTGTTTGCCTCGCGCTTTGAGTTCAAGCGGATGCTGCTCGGCGTGCTGGCCGTGTTTTCGCTGGGCCAGTTTCTGTCCGCTGTGGCGCCGACTTATCCCATCCTGGTCTGTGCGCGCCTGGTGGTCGCTTGCGCACATGCCGTGTTCTGGTCGGTCGCCTCGATTATGGCCTCGCGTCTGGTCGACACCCGCCACGGGGCGCTCGCCATCAGCATGATAGCCACGGGCTCGTCCATCGCGCAGATCTTTGGCCTGCCGATCGGCCGCGCCATCGGGCTGGCTGTGGGCTGGCGCATGACATTCGCTGTGGTCGGGGCCTTCTCTGCCGCCGCGGTGGTGTACCAGGCCGCGGTGTTCCCGGCCATGCCGGCGGGCGAGCGCTTTACCGTCAAACAGCTGCCCGAGCTGCTCAAGAACCCGTTCCTCATCGCGCTCTACGCGGTCACGGTCTTTATGGCGACCGGCTATTACGCAAGCTACAGCTATATCGAACCCTTCCTGGCGCAGGTCGCTCACGTCGACGCGGGCGCCATCACCATGACGCTGACGGCGTTTGGCTGCTCTGGTCTGCTCGGAAGCTGGCTGTTTGGCCGCCTGTTCGATGGGCATCGCTTCCCGTTCTTGGCTATCACGCTCTCCGGCGTGCCGGTGGCTCTGCTGCTCATGGGTCCGGTCGCATCGTCGCTCGTGGCAGTGCTTGCCGTCTGCGCGCTGTGGGGTTGTTGTGCCACGGCCTTTAACGTGGCGTTCCAGGCCGAGCTCATCAAGTGCACGCCGGCGGATTCGTCGGCCGTCGCCATGTCGATCTTCTCGGGCCTGTTCAATCTGGGTATCGGCACGGGCACCGCGATCGGCGGCGCCGTGGTTTCGGGTCCCGGTATCGCTTGGATCGGCTTCGTGGGCGGGGTGATTGCCGTCGTGGGCGTCATCCTTGCCATTACGGTGCTGTTCCCAGCCATACGCCGCGCAAAGCCCGTCGCCTAGTCACGTCCCCTCATCAGTTGCGGTGGAATAGTTCTTGTTTAAGGCCTCTGAATGCCCAAACAGGAACTATTCCACCGCAACTTATTTTGGGGAGGGGATACGAGCTGGGCATACAATGGATGTCGTTATGTTGAGCTTACCGGGAGGTTGCTATGTGGGCATACGAGACGACGTTCTATCAGATCTATCCGCTGGGCTTCTGTGGAGCTCCGCGCGAAAACGCCGCGCCCGTTGCCGAGGATGAGCTCGCCCAGGCTGCTAACGCCGTGCCCAACCCCGATGCTCCTATCATGAAAATCGCCCAATGGGCCGACTACCTGCAAAAACTCGGTATTGGCGCTGTGCTCATCAATCCGCCGCTCGAGTCCGATAGTCATGGCTACGACACGCGCAGCCTGCGCCATCTCGACCGTCGCTTGGGTGGGGATGCCGACTTTGCCGCCGTGTGCGAGACACTGCATGCCCACGGCATCCGCGTGGTGCTCGACGCCGTCTTCAACCATGTGGGCCGTGGCTTTTGGGCCTTCCGCGATGTGCAGGAGCGCAAGTGGGACTCGCCCTACAAGGACTGGTTCCACATCAGCTTTGATGGCGACTCGTGCTACGGCGACGGCTTTTGGTACGAGGGCTGGGAAGGCCATTTTGAGCTCGTGAAGCTCAACCTGCAAAACTCCGCCGTGGTCGATTACCTGCTCGAATCCGTGTGCCGCTGGGCCGAGGTCTTTGGCGTCGACGGCCTGCGCCTGGACGTTGCCTATATGCTCGACCGCGACTTTATGCGCCGCCTGCACGCTTTTACCCGTGAGCTCAAGCCCGACTTTGTGCTGATCGGCGAGACGCTCCACGGCGACTACGGCCAAATCGTCAACGACGAGATGCTCGACTCCTGCACCAACTACGAGTGCTACAAGGGCCTGTACTCCAGCTTTAACTCGGTCAACATGTTCGAGATCGCCCATTCGCTGCACCGTCAGTTTGGCGGCGACCCCTGGTGCATCTACCGCGGCAAACATCTGCTGTCGTTTGTCGACAACCACGATGTGCCGCGCCTGGCGAGCATCCTCACCGACAAGTCCTGTCTGCGTCCCGCCTACGGCATGCTCTTTGGCATGCCGGGCATCCCGTGCGTCTACTATGGCAGCGAGTGGGGAATTGCTGGCGAAAAGGGCGGCCCCGATGGCGACTGGGCACTGCGCCCTGCGCTCGATGAGCCTGCGCCCAACGAGCTGACGGCGTTCATCACGCAACTCGCACACCTTCGCTCGGCCGACGACGCGGCTGCCCGTGCTCTCAACTACGGTGCCTATCGCAACGTGGTGATCCAGAACAAGCAGCTGCTGTTCGAGCGCGCCTGCGACGACGCGACGGTGCTCGCGGCGGTGAACGCCGTGGACGAGCCTTACACCTTTGGCGCCGGCGAGCTCAACAGCTCCTTTGTCGATTTGCTTGCCGACGATGCGCCCACGGTCGAGCTGACGGGTACTCTCGAGCTTGCACCCTACGAGGTGCGCTATTTGTTGAGGGCCTAGATCATGACAGCGCCGGATGAGGGCTATCAACATATTGAGCATGGGTTTGAACCCGTGTTTGACGAGCACTCGCGCGTTTTGGTGCTGGGGTCGTTTCCCTCGGTGCTTTCGCGCGCCAATGCCTTTTATTACGGCAATCCTCAGAACCGCTTTTGGCGCGTGATGGCTGCGTGTCTTAGTGTGCCCGTGCCGCCCAACGAGGGCGACCCTTTGGCAAGCGGTGAGCCCGCGACGCTCGACGCCTCGATTGCCGCCAAGCGATCCATGCTGTTGAACGGTGGCGTGGCCCTGTGGGATGTGATTGAGAGCTGCGACATTAAGGGCTCGAGCGACGCGAGCATTCGCAACGTTGTGCCGGCACATATCGAGCGCATTACCGGCGCAGCTCCCATTGAGCAGGTGATATGCAACGGTGGTACAGCTGGCCGGCTCTACAAGCGCTATCTACAAGAACGCACCGGGCTGCCTGCCATCGTCCTGCCCTCGACAAGTCCCGCCAATGCCGCCTGGCGCCTGGAGCGTCTTGTTGAGCGTTGGCACGAAGCCGTTGGCTGGGCTGTTATTTAATTTAGATTTTTGTTTGAGCATGGGCGCCCAGACGTTTCAGAACGCCTCGCCAGATCGGCGCGGGCACGGCTGGCTCGGCGCAAATCATGCCGTCGACGTTGACGTTGACGGCATTGCCGCCGCCAAGTCGCTGCGCATGCTCAATGGAGCATCCCATGCGCACAGCGCCCACAAGCTTGTCCATCGCTTCGGAAAATGGCCGGCGCAAGAGGCCCATACGCGGGGAGTGGCGAAGCGCCGCAATACCGCTGTCGGCACAGACGACAACGCCGCCACACCACAATTGGCCATGGCGCTCACATGCCTCGTGCAGACGAACGGCGGTCCCGCGCGCCTGCTTAGCGCCCTCCTGTGCGGCTCGAATCGCGGCATAGACGCGTGTTCCCGTACCGCCAAAGCGCTCAAGCGCCTGCTCGATGGCTGTCAACGTCTCATCGTCAGCCACATCTTCAACAGCGAATACAATGCCGTCCACAACGCTGCCGGCATCATCCGCCTCCAAGTCAACCGGGCGGGGGAGCGCGGTGCCAGAAAGCTGAGCATAGGCGGCGATGGCATCCTGCAGGTCCCAAAGCAAAAACTCAAGATCGGCGCTCTCGGGAATACTGATATAAGCAATGGTTTGCAACGTTTTTGGTACATCGCCGCGTGCGGTCGTCTCCATGCCGCCTCCTTTCCGGTTGGTTTCCGTTTAGGTTACACCGTCTGGCGGCGCCTCGCCGCGCTATCCTAGTGCAACCCTTACGAAAGGAACGCCATGCGTCTGCCCATGAACACCTCGCTTGCCACGCTTAAGCCCTCCGGCATCCGCCGGATCAACGCACTCGCCGCCCAGCATCCGGGGTGCATCGCGCTCGCGCTTGGCGAGCCCGATTTTCCCACGCCCGATGTGATTAGCGCCGAGGTGACCGCCGCACTGGACCGCGGCGACACGCACTATCCGCCCAACAACGGCCGCCCCGCCCTGCGCGAGGCGCTGTCTGCCTACATGGGGGATGCGGGCCTTACGTTTTCGGCCGACGAGGTCATCCTGACCGACGGCGCGACCGAGGCCCTGTCGGCCACGTTTATGGCCATGCTCAACCCTGGCGACGAGGTCATTATCCCCACGCCGGCTTTTGGCCTGTACGAAAGCATCGTCGTGGCCAACCACGCCAAAGCGGTCTTTTTAGATACGGAGCCTGCGCAATTCCAGATTGACGAAGACGCGCTTCGTGCCTGCGTGACGCCGGCGACCAAGGCCATCGTCATCTGCACGCCCAACAATCCTACGGGCTGCATCCTCAACGCGGCATCGCTCGACGCCGTGGGGCGCGTAGCGGAGCAGGCGGGCATCTACGTGGTCTGCGACGACGTATATAACCGCCTGGTCTACGTGGACGGCTACGAGCGATTTGCCCAGCGCCACCCGGAGCTACGCGAGCAGACGGCGGTCATCGAGAGCTTCTCCAAGCCCTGGGCCATGACCGGCTGGCGCTTAGGTTGGCTCGCAGCCGCAGCCCCCGTCATCGCCGAGATCGCAAAGGCCCACCAATACTTAGTATCGAGCGCCGTCTCTTTTGAGATGGACGCCGCGGCCCGAGCCCTGACCGTCGACCCAACCCCCATGCTCAAAGTCTACCGAGCCCGCCGCGAACGCGTGCTCGCAGCCTTAAACGCCATGGGCCTCGACGTAGTGGAACCAGCCGGCGCCTTCTACGCTTTCCCGAGCATCAAACAATTCGGCCTAACAAGCGAAGCCTTCTGCATCAAAGCCATCAAAGAGGCAAACGTAGCCCTAGTCCCAGGCGACTGCTTCGGCA
>USHS01000022.1 GCA_900554585.1 uncultured Collinsella sp. | reverse complement strand
TCAAGTGATTTGGTAAGTTCTTGGTTAGATATTGGTCAGTTTTGGGGCAACCTTGCCAAAAACTTGACGGATGCAAATCTAGACGTCGGCGAATGAACACTTTGAGCGAGCCCGGTGCAAAATTCTGGGCTGATTCTCGATAATCGCTCCCAATCGTCCCTTGCCAAGCGCTGGCCTCGCGTACAATCTGCTCCGACATTCGCGCGCCGCCTGGCGCTTAAGAGGGGAGGACCCCATGGCAAACGAGATCTGGACCATCAAGCGTTGTCTCGAGTGGACCAAGGAGTACCTGGCCGAGCGCGGCGAGGAACACCCCCGACTTTCTGCCGAGTGGCTGCTCTGCGCTGCCACGGGTCTGGCGCGCATTGACTTATATATGCGTATGGACGAGACGCTCGATGCGGCGCAGCTCGAGACCATGCACGCGGCGGTCGTCCGCCGCGCCAAGGGCGAGCCGCTGCAGTACATCACCGGCAGCACGCAGTTCCGCATGATCGACGTCGCGTGCGCCCCCGGCGTACTCATTCCGCGTCCCGAGACCGAGATGCTCGTCGAGGAAGTCCTCAATTATCTGGATGCCGAGGTGCTGAGCCCCGAGGCTGCCGCCCGTCAGCGCGTTGAGCTGCCCTGGAACGACGAGGTCGAGCAAGTGCGCAAAGTCGAAGCCGCATTGGCCGACGAGCGAGCGACGGCCGAGCGCCGTGCCGCTAACCTCACGGCTGCCGATGAGGCTGCGCTGGGTGGCGATGTGCTGGGCAGTCGCGCCTATGCCGAGGAGCTAGCCGATCGCGAGGCCGAGCAAGCCGCCGAGCAAGCAGCAGAGGCCGAGGCCGAGGAAACCGCTGAGTCCAAGCTCGACGAATACGGCATCGCCATCGAGGGCGCCGACCAGGAGACGGCTTCAGCTCAGGATGCCGCCGCGCCCGCTCCGGTCGAGCCCCGTATCGCTCGCGTTCTCGAGGTTGGCTGCGGCACGGGTTGCATCTCGCTTTCCCTTGCCTGGGAGCGCCGCGGCCATGTCACCTGCACTGCTACCGATATCGAACCGCGTGCCATTGACCTGGCCACCAAAAACCGCGACGCGCTCGGGCTTACGTCCGATGAGGTCGCCTTCAGCCTCACGAACCTGGTGAGCTCTATCCCCCGCGAGGAATGGGGCACCTTCGACGTGCTCGTCTCCAACCCGCCTTACATTCCGACCGACGTCATGCGCTCGCTGCCGCACGAGGTCAAGGACTTCGAGCCCGATTTGGCGCTCGAGGGCGGTGCCGATGGCCTTGATATCTTCCGCCGCCTGCTCAACGCGGCGCCCTATATGCTGCGCGCCGGCGGCCTGTTTGCCTGCGAGCTCTACGAGGGTGCCCTCGACGTCGCCGCCGAGCTCTGCCGCCAGGCTGGTCTCTCGGACGTGCGCATCGTCCACGACCTCACCGATCGTCCCCGCATCGTCCGAGCCATCGTCACCGAGCCCAAACAGCGCCAGTAATATTTATTAACTGGTTAGCAAAAATTATAAATTAGTTTATAATTAGGACGGCTGAAAGAGGTCGGCCCATGCAACCTCCTACCTTTCGGGAAATCATTGCCCTACTCAAGCACGATGGATTCGTGAAGGTCGCGCAAGTCGGTAGTCATGCTAAGTATGTTTCTGGTGACCGTGTTGTCACCGTGAACGGCTCTGGTGGTGATCGACCGAAGAAGGGCACGTGGGCAAGTATTCGTCGCCAAGCTGGATGGTAGTTGGAGGCAAAATGAGGCAGCGATTTACCTATGACTGCGTTCTCATAAAAGAAGACGACGGTTACTGCGCCAGCTTCCCGCAGATTCCTGGCGCCTTTGCCGATGGGGATACGCGCGAAGAAGCGATTGCCCATGCCACCGAGGCGCTGATGGCATTTTTGGCCGACGATCTCAACAACGGTTTGACTCCGGCAGGGTACGAACGCTCGGCCGAGGTTGTGGCCCTTTCAGTCGAAATCGACCACGAGGGCGCTCGGGAAGCGGCGTGCCGAACATTTAAAGACGCGGCGCTGGACCTCAAAGTCTCCGCTCCGCGGATTACCGCGCTGGTCAAAGCCGGAAAGCTCGATGTTGAGCTCGTCGACGGCCGTCGGATGATAACGATAGACAGCATCGAGCGTTACGCCGCCCAAGAACGTCACGCCGGAAGACCAAAGAAGTTCGTAGCCGTCCAATAACCCCCTCACTTTCACCGACTACTAGAGCCGCTCACCAAACCAACATGCGCTCTGGGCAAATAGGTTGAACGTTTCGTGCGAGAATGCCCCACAGTAAACAAACTTGCACCAGAGCGTAAGGGGCTGGCATACACATGCAGACGGTCTATCGGGTATACGAGGGAGCGCGCGAGCCGCATCGGCTTGCAGTCGAGCGCACGGCCGAGCTGCTCGGTCGCGGCGGCCTGGCGCTTATTCCAACCGAGACGGTCTACGGTGTCGCCGTGGCGGTCAACGCCTTCTCGGATGCCGTTCCACAAGATACAAGTGAACCTCTGCCGTGGCCGCGCGATCCGCAGGCCACCGTCAACGGCGCCGCGGTCCCCGCGCTCGGTACCGGCTATCGTCGCATCTTTACCCTCAAGCAGCGCGAGCTCACCCAAACGGTTGCCTGGCTGGTCGATGATGCCGGGGCGCTCGATCGCTATGGCGTGGATATCCCTAATGAGGCCCGCGTGCTCGCCCGACGATGCTGGCCGGGCGCCCTGACTATCGTGGTCAAGGCGGCCCCCTGCGTGCCGATCTTTATGCGCGCCGCCGACGACACGGTGGCACTTCGCGCTTCGGCCTCGCCCGTGGTGCAAGCGCTCATCCGCGCCTGCGGCAGCCCTCTTGCCTGCACTAGCGCCAACACGCATGGCGCGCCCGCGCCGGCAAGTTTTGTCACGGTGGAGGTGCGCATCCTGGAGGGGGTCGATGTGGCCGTCGACGCAGGTGAGACCACGTGTCGCGACGCCTCAACCATCGTGTCGTTTCAGCGCGGTGAGCTCCAGATCCTGCGCCAAGGCGCGCTCCCCGCATCAGAGATCGAGCGGGTCCTGTCCGACCCGATGCAATAGAAAGGTGTAAGCGATGTCGTTGAATCTAGGTAGCCTGGGTATGGAAGACGCCTCGTTTAGCTTTGGCGGTTCCTACATCATGGCGCTCGACTGCGGCACCACCTCGGTACTCGCGACCATCGTCGACGAGTACGGCTGCATCGTCGCCCAGGCGCGCCGTAGCGTCAAAACCAGCTTCCCGCGCCCCGGCTGGGTGGAGCAGGATCCCACGGAGGTGCTTGCCAGCCAGATCGGCGTGATGATGGAGGTCCAGTTTAAGAGCGGCATCCATTCTGACCGCATCGCCGCCATCGGTATCTCCAACCAGCGCGAGACCACGGTGGTGTGGGACCGCATAAGCGGCCAACCCATCTATAACGCCATCGTGTGGCAATGCCGTCGCACCGCACCTCTGATCGACGAGCTGGTCGAGCAGGGCGCAGAAGAACTGGTGCGCTCCCGCACGGGGCTTACGCTCGACCCGTATTTCTCGGCCTCCAAGGTGCAGTGGATTCTCGATAACGTCGACGGTGCGCGTGAGAGCGCGGCGGCGGGCGACCTCATGTTCGGCACCATCGACACCTGGCTCATCTACAACCTCACCGGCGGTCAGGTCTTTGCCACCGACTACACCAATGCCAGCCGCACCGCGCTCTTTAATATCCATACGCTCGATTGGGACGACGATCTGCTGGCGCTTTTCGACGTCCCGCGTTCCATGATGCCCGAGGTTCGTTGGAGCTCGGGCGACTACGGCCGCGTTGCGAGCGACATCATGACCAACATGCCACCCATCATGGGCGTGGCGGGCGACCAGCAGGCGTCGCTGTTCGGCCACTGCTGCTTCCATCCCGGCCAGACCAAAAACACCTATGGCACGGGCTGCTTTATGCTCATGAACACCGGCGACGAGATCGTCGAATCCAAGAACGGTTTGGTCTCCACGATCGGTATCGCCGCGGACGGCAAGATCAGCTATGCGCTCGAGGGTTCTATCTTTGCCGCCGGCTCAACCATGAACTGGCTGCGCAACAACATGGGCATCATCTCGAGCGTGAGCGAGTCCGCGCAACTCGCCACTTCGATTAACGACAACGAGGGCTGCTACTTCGTTCCCGCCTTCGCAGGCCTGGGCGCTCCCTGGTGGGACCCGCATGCTCGCGGTATCGTGTGCGGCCTGACCGGCGCCTCGAGTCGCGCGACCATTGTGCGTGCGGCTTGCGAGTCCATGGCCTACCAGAGCTATGACGTGCTGCGCGCCATGGAGCAGGACGTGGGACTTTCGATTGAGCGCCTGTCCGTCGATGGCGGTGCCTCGCGCAACGAGTTCATCATGCAATTCCAGGCCGATCTGCTGGATATCCCCGTGCTGCAGTGCGAGACGGTGGAGACCACGGCGATCGGCGCCGCGTACTTGGCGGGCCTTGCCGTCGGCTATTGGGAGGATTTGGAGGAGCTGGAGCAAAACGCTCAGATCGTCAAAGTCTTCCATCCTCACATGTCCGCCGAGCGCCGTGAGAGCAACCTCGCTGGTTGGCGTGATGCCGTCAAGCGTTCGCTCAACACCGCTCAGTAGGGTTGCGACGAGCTGCTCGATACAACAAACCGTTAAACTTATGCACGGCGCGAGGCAACAACGTCGCCATGCGCCTTGTCAGCAAGGCCATCTTCCGGCCGCAATGAAAGGGGCATCAACCCATGACCGTCACCTACGATACGTCCCGTGTGACCCTTGTCGATCACCCACTCGTCCAGCACAAGCTGTCGATCTTGCGCGACAAGAGCACTGGCACCAACCAGTTCCGCCAGCTCGTGCGCGAGCTTGCGCTCTTTGACGGCTACGAGGCCATGCGCGACCTGCCCATGGAAGACGTCGAGGTCGAGACCCCCATCACCACTGCCACGTTTAAGCAGCTTGCCGGCAAGAAGCTCGCCATCGTTCCTATCCTGCGTGCGGGCCTTGGCATGGTCGATGGCATCCTCGACTTGGTACCCTCCGCTCGCGTGGGCCACATCGGTATGGAGCGCGACGAGGTTACCCACGAGCCGCATGAGTATTACTGCAAGATGCCCAAGGATATCGACCAGCGCATCTGCCTGGTTGTCGACCCCATGCTCGCCACGGGCGGTTCGGCCGAGATGGCCATCAGCTACCTGCGCGAGCGCGGTGTCAAGGATATCCGCATGCTGTGTATCGTCGCCGCGCCCGAGGGCCTCAAGTCGCTGACCGAAAAGGACCCCGACGTACATATTTATACCTGCGCCATCGATGACCATCTCAACGAGGCCGCCTACATCGTTCCCGGCCTGGGCGACGCCGGAGACCGCATCTACGGTACGCTGTAATCTCTGGGCCATACCGGCTAACGTCGAAAATACGAAGAAATGGTGCGCGCGGGCGAGCAAAAGTCGTCCACGCGCACTTCTGTTAACGGACGTTTTGCGCTGAGGGGTTCGAAAAAACGTATTACCGTACCTGCGGCATAAAGAAGGCCTTAAGAAAACGTACAGGTGCGTATTAACCGTTTGTTTTACGGTTGTACTTTAGCGATTGGCTCGTACAATAGTCACCAATGTTTGGCTGGGACTGTGCTGTGAGGCGTTAAAAAGGAAAGCGAGGGAGCCAGTGTTTCAGATAGCCGATCTGCTCGCTATCGTTGCAGGCGCCATCGCGGGCGCAATTGCCTTCCTTCCCTTTGTCTTTACGCTCAAGCCGGTTCTTGACGATAAACAGAATGCGGACATGCTCAAGGGCATGGTGAGCCTGGCGGTCTCGGCAGTCGCCCTGCTCGTCTTTACCTTGGTTGTGTTTGCGTTGTTCGGAGAGGCATTTCGCATGTTCCTCCTGGGCGAGGCGATCGGCTTCGTGGTCTTTATGGCCGCCTGCACGGTTCGCGTCGCCAAGGCGCTGCGAGATCCTCATGAGGTCGAAAGGTAAGTCGTGGAAATTTTTGAAAAGCTGCCTGATGAGATTAATCATCTGGTCAGCGAGTTCAGCTCCACCCCTGTCGTGGGCGATCTGAGCTGCGGCATCACGCAGTACTCGTTTTGGCTGATCGTCTCCACGATCGTGCTCCTGATCGTCCTGGCCGTGTTCAAGAAGAAGCAGACCCTGGTTCCCAAGGGCTTCTTCGTCAACGGTTTCGAGTACATCATCGAGTACGTCGAGAACGATATCGGCAAGGGCGTCGTGGGTGAGAACTGGAAGAAGCACTTCCCGTTCCTGTGCTCGCTTTTCCTGTTCATTCTGATCAATAACATGATCGGCCTGATCCCGGGAATGAAGCCCGGCACCGGCGCAATCGGCTCCACCGCCGCGCTCGCCATCTTCGCCTTCGTGTACTTCATCTACTACGGATGCAAGGCTCACGGCGTGATCGGCTACATCAAGAGCCTCGCCCCGCAGGGCGTGAGCTTCCCGATGAACGTGCTTGTGTGGGTCGTCGAGCTTTTCTCGACCTTCCTGCGCCTCATCACGCTCGCCGTCCGTCTGTTCTGCAACATGTTCGCAGGACACGTGGTCATGGGATCGTTCGCCATCATGGCGAGCATGTTCATGCAACCGCTGCTTCAGCAGGTTTCCGCGGCCCACGCCGTCGGCGCCCTGCCTTCGCTGGCCTGGCTTGCCATCCTCATCCTGATCTATGCGATCGAGCTTGTGGTCGGCGCCATCCAGGCTTACGTCTTCACGGTCCTTACCGCCGTGTATGTCTCCGAGGCAGAGGAGGTCGCGGAGGAGGAGTAATCTTCCGTTCGCGCCTTAATGGTAAGGCAATTCGTTAAACCGCCGGTGCCCGTACCCATGGAGCCCGGCAGTTATAAAAAGGTTATCCTGCGTGGAATAAGACACGCACGACAAAGGAGGAATCGTGGGAGTTATCGGTTACGGTCTCGGTGTTATCGGCGCTGGTCTTGCTATCGGCCTGTCTGCTCTGGGTGCTACGGGTGCTATGGCCCGTCAGCCTGAGGTCCAGGGCCGCGTGTTCACCGTCTTCATCATGGGCTCCGCCTTCGGCGAGGCTCTGGCTCTGATCGGCTTCGTTGTCGCGCTGATCGTTAAATAGCACGGAGCGTCAAGTATGAATCTTTCATCCCAGAAGAGCGCGATCGCACTCTCCGCGTCCGCGGCCGCGCTGCTCATGCCGGTTTCCGCGTTCGCCGAGGACGGCGCTGCCGGTGCGGACATCCTCATCCCTAAGATGGCGGAGTTCATCCCGGCGCTTATCGCCTTCCTGATTATCTGGATCGTGCTGGCCAAGGTCGCCCTGCCGGGCATCATGAAAACCATGGAGGAGCGCGGCAAGAAGATCGAGGAGAGCCTCGACGAGGCCGAGAAGACCAAGCAGGAGGCTATCGCCAAGCGCGCTGAGTCCGACTCGATCGTCACCGACGCCCGTCGTCAGGCTGCCGACATCGTTCTCGAGGCCCGTAAGGACGCCGAGTCCGAGCGCGCCCGTATCATCGAGGCTGCTCACAAGGAGGCCGAGGAGATCATCGCCAAGGCCCATACGACCGTCGAGGACGAGCGCAAGTCCATCTACGCCGGTGCCGCGAGCTCCATCGCCGACCTGTCCGTTGCCGTCGCCACCAAGATCGTGGGCGAGGCACTCGAGGACGATGTCGAGCAGAAGAAGCTCATCGAGCGCTACATCCAGGAAGCAGGTAGCCTGAATGCCGACTAGCCGCTATCAGGACAAGGTGCTCGAGACCTACGCGCGCTCCCTTCTGGAAGCCGCCAAGGCCGAGAACCATGTGTTCGAGGACCTCGAGATGATCGAGCGCCTGGCTAGCGCCAGCCCCGAGATCATCGCCGTGCTCGACACCATGTCCAAGCGCGACCAGCTCGACCTTCTTCCCAAGGTGGCAGCTGCCTTTAAGTATGTTGCCGAGGAAGACGAGGATGTAGTGGGCGTGACCGTCACCACGGCGATCCCGCTCGACGACGAGCTGCGTCAAACCATCACTAAGAAATGCGAGCAGGACTTCGGCCGCAAGGTATTCCTTATCGAGCAGGTCGACCCGTCTATCGTGGGCGGCCTGGTGCTCGAGGCTCGCGGCGAGCGTCGTGACATTTCCGTCAAGACGCAGCTGCGCATCGCGCAGGAGACCCTCGCAAACTCTGCTAATTCGTACGGAGGTGAAGCCTAATGTCCGAAACCCTCAATGCCCAGGATATCGCCAAGAAACTGCAGGAGCAGCTCACGAGCCTCTCCGCGACGGTCGATACGCATGAGGTTTCAACGGTCGACGAGGTAGGCGACGGCATCGCTCGCGTCTCCGGCCTCAAGAGCGCCATGGCAGGCGAGCTTCTGGAGTTCAAGAGCTCCGATACCGGTGAGACCGTCTTCGGCCTTGCCCAGAACCTTGACCGTGACGAGGTCGGCGCCGTTCTGTTCGGTGCCGTCGACTCCATCAAGGAAGGCGACGAGTGCCGCACCACTGGCCGCATTATGGATATCCCCGTGAGCCGCGCCATGCTCGGCCGCGTCGTCAATCCGCTCGGCCAGCCTATCGACGGCCTGGGTGACATCGTCGCCACGCATCGTCGCCCCATCGAGTTCAAGGCCCCCGGCGTCATCGACCGTACCCCGGTGTGCGAGCCGGTTCAGACCGGTCTGTTCGCCATCGACTCCATGGTGCCTATCGGCCGTGGTCAGCGTGAGCTCATCATCGGCGATCGTAAGACCGGTAAGACCGCCATTGCCATCGACGCTATCCTCAATCAGCGCGGCAAGGGCATGGTCTGCATCTATGTTGCCATCGGCCAGAAGGCCTCCACGGTTGCCAACATCCGCGAGACCCTCGCTCAGCACGGTGCGCTCGACTACACCATTATCGTTTCGGCCACCGCTGCCGATTCCGCCCCTATGCAGTACATCGCGCCTATGGCCGGTGCCGCTATCGGCGAGTTCTTCATGTACAACGGCGAGGACGGCAAGCCCGCCAGCGAGACCAACCCCGGCGGCCACGTGCTCGTCATCTACGACGACCTGTCCAAGCAGGCTGTGGCCTACCGTCAGATGTCGCTGACGCTGCATCGTCCGCCCGGACGCGAGGCCTATCCTGGCGACATCTTCTACCTGCACTCTCGTCTGCTCGAGCGTGCCGTCAAGATGTCCAAGAAGAACGGTTACGGCTCCATGACGGCTCTGCCGATCATCGAGACCCAGGACGGCGACGTCTCGGCCTACATTCCGACCAACGTCATTTCCATTTCCGATGGGCAGATCTACCTGCAGTCCGAGCTCTTCTTCCAGGGCCAGCGCCCGGCAGTCGACGTGGGTATCTCCGTGTCCCGCGTCGGTGGCGACGCACAGACCAAGGCCATGAAGCAGGTCGCCGGCAACCTCCGTCTGGACCTCGCTTCGTACCAGGAGCTCGCCGGCTTTACGCAGTTCGGCTCCGACCTCGACGAGGCCACGCAAAAGCAGCTTACCCACGGCGCTCGCATGACTGAGCTCCTTAAGCAGCCGCGCTACAAGCCGTTTGAGGTTGGCGAGCAGATTGCAGTTCTGTTTGCAGGCAACGAGGGCTTCCTGGACGACCTGGAGATCGCCGACGTGCTGCCTTTCCGCGCTGAGCTTATCGAGTACCTGGACAACGGCTTTGGCTCGCTGCTCGATAAGGTTCGCGCCAAGAAGATCGACGATGACACCAAGGCTGAGCTCCTGCGCGTTATCGGTGACTTCAAGCAGCAGTTCATGGCCAAGCACCATGCCGATACGACTGGATCAGAGGAGAACTAAGCCCTATGGCCAACCTTCGCGACATTAAGAAGCGAATCTCCTCGGTTACCACGACCAAGCAGATCACGCGTACGATGGAGATGGTCTCTACGGCCAAGATCCGTCGTGCCCTCGATCGCTCCAAGCAGGCCGAGCCCTATAAGGAGGCGCTGACCGACGTCATGTTGACGGTCGCCGGCGACGCCTCCTGCTCGGGCACCGATCCCATGCTACAGAAGCATGAGAGCGTCAAGCATGGCCTGATTGTCGTTATTGCCTCGGACCGCGGCCTTGCCGGCGGTTTCAATACGACGGTGGAGCGCACGGCCGAAAAGCTCGCCGCTTCTTGGGCGAACGATGGCATCGAGTGCGAGATCATTGCGTGTGGACGTAAGCCGGCCACGTATTTCCGCGGCCGCGCAAACGTCGTCATGCACTTTGAGGGCAATTCCTCCGAGCCCGATTTTAATCAGGCTCGCATGATTTCCTCTCATATCTGCGATGCGTATCGTGCCGGCGAGCTTGACCGCGTCGAGCTTGTCTACCACCACGCCAAGAACCGCGTGGATCAGGAGCTTCGCGTCGAGCACTTGCTGCCGCTCGATCCCGAGATGATCGCTATGGCCCACGGTCCGCGTAAGAACGAGACCGACGCCCCTAAGCGCATCTCGTCCACGTTCGAGTTCGTGCCCTCTCCCGAGCATGTTCTCGGCAAGCTTGTACCGTCGTATATCCTGACGGTCATCTATCAGGCCCTGATCGATTCGGCGGCTGCCGAGCAGGGTGCACGCCGCAAGGCCATGCACTCCGCGACGGAAAACGCCACCGCGATCATCTCGACCCTTACCCGCACGTATAGTCGCGTGCGTCAGGCTTCGATCACGACCGAGATTAACGAGATCGTCGGCGGAGCCTCAGCATTGGAGGAACAGTAATGGCTAATAACACCGTACAGCTTGCGGTCGAGGAAGCCACCAAGAAGACGACTGCCGGTGATGGTCGCATCGTGCGTATCATCGGCCCTGTCGTCGACGTCAAGTTTGACGGTGCGGTGCCCCCGATCTACAACGCGCTCACGGTCGAGGCCGAGACCCCGATCGGTCACCTGAGCACGATCCTCGAGGTTGAGAGCCAGCTTCCGGGCGGCGTCGTCCGCACGGTCGCCATGTCCTCGACCGACGGTCTGCAGCGTGGTCTCATTGCCACCGATACCGGTGAGCCCATGAAGATGCCCGTTGGCCCCAAGACACTCGGCCGCATTTGGAACGTTATGGGCAAGCCCGTCGACGGCAAGCCTATGCCCGAGGTGGAGGAGTTCTATCCCATCCACCATGCGGCACCTCGTTTTGACGAGCTCACCACCAAGACCGAGATCTTCGAGACCGGCATCAAGGCCGTCGACCTGCTTGAGCCCTACATCCGTGGCGGCAAGACAGGCCTGTTCGGCGGCGCCGGCGTCGGCAAGACCGTTCTGATTCAGGAGCTCATCAACAACCTCGCCCAGGAGCACGGCGGCACCTCGGTGTTCACCGGCGTCGGCGAGCGTACTCGTGAGGGCACCGACCTGTTCCTCGAGATGAGCGAGTCGGGCGTTATCGACAAGACTTGCTTGGTCTACGGTCAGATGAACGAGCCGCCTGGAGCGCGTCTGCGCATCGGTCTGGCCGGCCTTACCACCGCTGAGTACTTCCGTGATCGTGGCCAGGACGTTCTGCTGTTCATCGACAACATCTTCCGCTTCTCCCAGGCCGGTTCCGAGGTTTCCGCACTGCTGGGTCGTATGCCGTCCGCCGTCGGCTACCAGCCTACGCTGGCTACCGAGATGGGCG
>USHS01000021.1 GCA_900554585.1 uncultured Collinsella sp. | reverse complement strand
GAGGACATCGTGCTCGATAACCTTTGCTATGACCCAAAGTTCATCGTCGAGAACTACCTCAACATGTACGTGCGCCAACGGCCCAACAACATGCCTGTCTTCAAGTACACGCGCGGACTCGGTGGAGAGGTCGGTAAGGACATAGCGACTTATCTCCCAACGCTCACCTCGATTGATAGCTATCGAAGCGAAACGTTCCGCAAATCGATGCCTGCGACTCGTCGCAGATTCGAAGGGTCGCTGAGCATAAAGGGCCTTGCGAATGCATGCGCGCCAAAGAGCCCGTTCGCGTTCATCCCGTGCCTTTCAGAGGAAGAGATGGACGTCGACGACTTGGAAGCGTTGCTGAAGCGGGCACTGGCTGACGTGGGAAACGACCCTGCCAAGAAGAGGGCTCTGTTGAAAGATTCGCATTATCGGAAGTGCGTCCGCATCTACGACTTCTTGCGCTATGGAAAGTAGGAAGTCCCCCAACCTTCACCAATAGTCCGGGCAACGGCATCCGAACCTAGATCCAGTTGGGGGACATGCTCCCGAACTATGCACGGTTTCCCGCGCAAAGCTAGTTTAGCAAAGAAATGTGGAGATTGGCGGTTGGGCGCTTGAGATTCCTGCCAACTGCCGCACCCCTTGAATATCAACTTCATCCGAACACCTCCCAAATTCATCCGTGCATGTACGGATGAATTTGGGAATCCGATACCCTGAGGGCCGGGTCGGCCGGCCCCGGGAGATCGGAGGACGCCATGTCCGGAAAGAGCGGGAAGGGCGCCGCGAGGGCGGTCCCGAGGGCCCACGGCAGGCGATCGGCGATTTCATGCAACTACGGCTGAAGTGTCTTTATGTGGTTCAGCGCACCCAACAGTACCGTTTGATTTCGCTCAAAGCATAAACGAAACCATGCATATATTCCCAAGGCAATCAGGCATGGCGTCACGAAAACCCCGGCAGCGATTGAATTGTTGCCCGCCCATGCAGACAGACACCCTCCGACCGTAAGTGAGATGATCATGCTGATCACGCTGGGGGCCCAACTCGTATAATGCACCCCACTCACCGCCTGTTCGACTATTTCGCATTTCTTTTTCAGGCTAATGTCCTCATCCACTTCACCAAGAGAAAAGTCCACTCCCGAAATTAAATCGAGCAATTCAGCCTCACTGTAGCCGCCTTCCTTGAATCTTTTAATGAAGAAACCTCCTGGTCCAGGCCCACAGATAGGACGGTTTACACGAAACAGTTCCTTATAGGCGATTCTCATTGTTAACTCCTTAAAGTGCAGATGCTATTTACGCTATCGTTCTATCATTTCGTCCGGACAGATTTTTATCGGACCGTCGGCAACCGTTCACAAGGACATCCCGTTCAGTAACTCCCCGCGCTCCTCATAACCGCGCTCGAGCTTCTTCCCAAGCTCCGCAGCGCAGCGCTTCGTTTCCTCGGCAAACAGGTCATCGATAGCCCTGTCGATCCGCGTGCAAGTCTGCCGATGCTCGTCCTTCCAGGGCAGGTTGAGTCCCAAACTCGCGTCCCAATAGCCGCCGAGTTTGGCGTTAATTACTTCCTCGGGATACAGCACGTCGCGGCGAATGTCCTCAACTACATCGTCCTCGTCCATATCGCAGGCCGCATCGCCCTGCTCGAGGAACTTGCGCAGCTCCTTTTGCGCCCGGATGTTGTTCAGCATGCGAACACACACCACGGCCAAAAAGCGATAACGTTCGCATAGATCCCACTCGCCTTCGAGCCATACGCGAAAGCCCAGCATTTCGCTCGCGGACTCATCATCCATCAGGATCAATTCCCACGGAAGCACATTGGCGAGTGCGTCCTCCCCCAGCCTTTGCACGCCGTCGCGCATAAAGATGCACGGCTCCACGTCGTAATAGCCAAAGCCGTGGTCTGCACCACAACGATTGATGACGTGCTTGGGCAGCAGGACGATCTTGTCGCTGGGCTCGGGATCTATCTTCCGCAGCTTTTTGACCTTGCGGCGGGCGCGCTTTAGGCTGCGTTCGCTATCGCCACGGCCGCGGCCGTCCGGCTTGCCGCCGTATCGAAGGGCAACCTCACGCGCCAGGGTCTTTGTGTCCGCAGCGCACAGCAGGTCGCTCACGGTGGGCAGGTCTTCCCACTCAATGCCATCGACGTCCCAAATCCTGTTCATGTTCAACCTCTTTCTGGCTGTGAATTTACGCACTTGTTCGCCCTGCACAACGTACTTGTAAGGCATGCGCCCCGCTAGAGCGCCTTCTTGCTGGGCGCAATCACCTCGTCCACCAGGCCCAGCTCCAGAGCGCGCCTGGCGTTGCACCAGCAGTCGCGCTCGGTGAGCTCGTGGAACTCCTGGGCGCTCAGGTTGCCATGCTCGGCCAGCAGCTCGTCCAGCTCGGCGCGCATGGCCGCTGTATGCTGGGCCACGATCTCGATATCGGTCTGCTGCGCCATGCCCGTGCCGCCCATCAGTTGGTGGATGAGCACCTGCGTGTGGCGGTACACCTGACGGTGGTCGCCGCAGGCCAAGATCACCGCGGCCATCGAGGCCACGACGCCCTCGCCCACCGTGATCACGGGGCAATCGAGCGACTGCATGGTGTCGATGAGCGCCAGCCCCGCCGTGACGCTGCCGCCCGGGCTGTTGATGATGAGGGTGATGGGCTCGGTCGCACTTTGATGCTCCAGCACCAGCATGGACTTAATAAGGCCGTTGCAGGTCGCATCGTTGACCTCGCCCTCCAGCAGCAGCACACGGCTGTTGAGCAGTTCGCTTGCCATATCGACAGCGGCAACACGGCCGTCCTTGGACTTCTTTATGATGCTGGGCTCACGATACATAACGGGCATGGTAATTCCTTTCTAAACGGAATCGGTAAGGAGGCAAAAACTGGACCGCACGGCTTACGACTAACGGAAGCCGTGCGACAAAACATGCAAGATGGGGTACACAAAGCTGCAAGGGCTAATCCCTCAGCCACTTGGCAGCATTGGGGTGATCGGCGCAAAAGTACTTCTTGGCGCGGAAGGGACGCATGCCGGTCACCTTGACCAGGCAATCGGTGCGGGGCATAAGCCCAACCTCGCCTGGGGTCATCACGCAACCGCGCACATCTACGGCAGTGCGCTCGGCGCCCACGTACTTGGTGCCCAAAACCGACTCGCCACACAGTTCGCTTATGTAGTTCTGCGTCGCGATGTTGCTGCCGCCACCCATATAGACCAAGCTATCGCAGTTATCGAGGATGGTAAGCGCCGTGGATTTGCCGTACACGGCATCGAGCTGGCTCAGCGATTGCGCACACATCAAAAAGCTAATGCCGCGACTGCGCACGGTCGCAATGCTGCGTTCAAAATCGGGGATGCGTCCCACATTGGGAAACTCGTCGAGCACAAACTGCACGCGACGCTGCAAATGGCCGCTGGGGCTGGCATCGGCACGGCGCTGGGCAAGGTTAAACAGCTGCTTAAGGGCAACGTTCGCAAGCCATGCATTAGCCGAATCGTTGTCGCTCACCTTAAGATCGATCATGCGCTTGCCCTCGTCAATACGATCAAGACGCATCTCGTCATTCTCAAAAACGCGCATGAGCTGAGGCGTCTTAAGCCGCGAGATAGTTGCATTGAGCGTGATCAGAATACTCTTAAGCGTCCTATCTGCCGCACCTCGAAAATCGCGATACTGCTCAACGCCATACAGATCAGCGTTCTCCGCACCAAACTTATCGAGAAACTCCCTGGACTCCACCTCTTCTACAAGGTAGTCCAACGGGAATCGCCCCTCACCATCTCCCGTAACCTTGATGAGCGCAGCCAGTTTAAAGACGTTGTTCATCTTAAGGTAGCGGCGCGGGGCATTGGGGTCCTCACCCGGCGTAAGGGTGCCGGCAAGGGTCTCCAGGAGGAACAGGATTCCAACAATCGCTCGAAGCAGCAGGTCGCTCGCGTTATTCCAGAACGGATCATACCTAAGGCTACGGCCGTCAGGATCGACCCCCTCCATGATTGCCGCCACTGTGGTGGGGATATCCTCGACATCCATCACGTAGCGCAGAGGGTCGTATCCGGCCGACTGCTCGGGATTAACAGTATCGAGAACCGTTACCTCGTAGCCGTCCTCTTCAAAGCCTTTCCCCGTACGGCGCAGCAGCTCACCCTTGGTGTCTGTGACCACATAACAGCATTCGTGGTGATTGAGCAGGTTGGGCAAAATGAAACTCGCCGTTTTGCCGCTGCCGGTACCTCCAAAGGCAAAGACATTGTTGGACACGCTCGTCTCCCAATGCTTGTCGTCCTCGTAGAACGCCACCGTGGCACCCTGCGCCAGGATCACGTCGCGCTGCTCATCGCCGGACGACAGCGCCCGCATCTCCTCCTTAGTCGCCCACTTCTTGGTCTGATACTCCGTTTGCTGCGCGGCCTCGTAGCCGTACATCTTGATGACTGGCATGGCGTGACCCCTTTCTTGTCCGTGGCGTTAGTGGTTGTTAAGCAATGCGATCGTCGCCGTCGTCCTCATTGAGCTGTGCCGAGTGCGGCGACTTGGTCGCGTGACCGATCAGGCGCTCGGCCTGCGCCAGATAACTCTCGCGAGCAGCAGTTGAGACCGTTGTGTCTCCCAGGTACGCAAGCAGTGCATGGATCATCAGCTCGTCAAGCAGGTCGTAATCTTTATGATGCTTGATATTGAGGAGATAGCGATTTTCGAGTCCGTGTACTTTGTTGGTCAAATCGATTTCCATCTTTTCCTCCATGTAATAAAAAGTGTGTCGTTCGTCCAAAAGTGCCTCAAACGGGCGTTTGACGCATAACTCAAAGTTGAAACGCGGACTCGTATCGAACACGCGTCGCTGCACCTTGAGGTAGCGCTTATAAAACATGACGGCATCATCTTCATCCGCCGTAAAGCCACGCGATCCATCGCGGTGCAGCCGGTCGCATGGCTTTCTGCCATCGGTATGGCGCACGAAGGAGGACGGGATATAGGCACCCTGCTTGGTGCTGTACTTCATCCCTGTCGCAACTTCCTCGAACAAGAGAACACCAGCCGATTTAAAGCCCGCAGTACGCCCGTGCCTAAACATACTCACCACAGTCGCTACACTGCCTATGCGGCTATCGCGCGGGGGAAAATACAGTGGCAGCAAAGCGAGTGTCGCGGCAGTCAAAAGTTCGCGGGCCTCGTGTACATCGGCTCGATACTGCTCAGGCACCAGCCCGGGAATATCGGGCGAGCGCTCTTCCAGCACGCCAACAAGCGATTTAGCTAGGCGCTCGACGTTCTTCTCGCCGCAGTACGGACACGGAAGAGACCGTTCTACCTTTCCGTTCATTTCGCACATGTCGCGGAAATCTTCGTCGATCGCACTGAGGAATGCTTTGTAGATGCCGTCTTTACTCTTCACGAATGACCTTCCTTTCTGTGGTGGGCGCTTATAAGGAGTCTGTTCTAGGCTTTAGAATGTTTAGACGCTAGAGCGATGATTATCGATCTAACCTGCAGTTTCATAAGTGGAATCCTCCTGTTTGATAATGCAATTTGCCTAAAGACGCAAAGCGTTGCATCAAGCAGTTGGTATTGAGTTGGTTTTGGATTGCTTCGAGGATAGCACAGTAGGCTGTTCTCGTCATTAGAAATTTTTAAATTTTTCTGCTATTATATAGCCCACTAAGAAGAAAGGGCTCTATACATGCGTGAAACAACATCATTGCCACGCCTCACTGCCGCCGCCCTCTCGCGCGCGCTTAACCTGGAACAAGACAGCCGTCTGCTCACCGTACGTCTACCCGGCGCCGTGGATGCCGAAGATCTCGCTAAGTGCTTTACCTTAAACGGTAACGGCGTGCCCAATATTTGTGAGCTTGAGCCTGGCAAGCAGAACACGGACAATGGCGACGCGGCGCCGGTGTTTATCGATGCCACAGCCTGCGTTCGGAAACGCTTTCGCGAAATCAACAGCGCATGTGAGGCGCTCATTAATGATCTGGAGCCTGGTTACCTGGGCTTCTGCGATTGGGAGGCCTATCTCTGGTGCCTGTATGCACTAGCCCTCTCCGGTCGAACTCGAGCTGCCGTACTGCTGCCGTTCGAGTCTTTGGACAACGCCGAGCAGGCACGCGCGATTCTGTTGCGCGAGGGGCTCATCGAAAGCGTCCTATATCACCCGCTCGCCGAATCTCCGATGCACGGCATGTACGCACTTATTGTATTGTCGACGGGAAATCGCAGCGTTGCATTCCGCAATGCCGCCACGCCCATGCCACGCCTTCGGTTTGCCGACGGGGCTCGCTACCCCAATCTTCCCTTGGCTTTCTCCCCTGACTGGAGCGGCATCGAGTGCGATTCACGCAAAACGGTTTCCATTGAAACCGTCGAGCTCGAAACGCGCAAGCTACTCCAACACCACGCCGCGCTCTCCAAAGGCAGGGTTGGCCTGATCTCCGTAGCTCAAAACTACAGCGCAACGCTCGGCGACAGCTTTATGCGCGTGGTGCCGTTTATGCCCCGAGACAGTACCACCTCGGATGACATCGACGCTGTCGAGGTGCGCCGCATTTCATCTCAGGATTTCCGCAACGGCTATTTGCTGCCCAAGGATGTTGCGGAAGGCGCGTCGGAGCTGGATTCCGAACCTGTAAAGGTAAGTCCAGACGTGTTGGCTCGTTACGAGCTTCGTTGCGGCGATATCGTCATGCCGCGCATACTCGGTCGTTACGGCGCGTCGAACTTACTTGTGGTCGGCATCGATGATGCAAAGCAGCATCTAGTTGCCTCGCACAACACCACCGCCATTCGCCCGGCGATTCCAACGATGACCGACGAGGAGCGCATGGTGTATGCAGAGATGGTCGCGGCGTACCTCACCGACGGCCATGGGTCCATAGTTTTGCAGGTATTGTCCGACAATCAGTACAGCCACGCCATCCGCCCTACCGATCTGTTCGAGATCGAAGTCCCACCGGCGCTCGACCCGCGTACGCGCGAGTATAGCGAATCCATCAACCGCTTTGCCGAGGTCGTAAGGACAAAGAAACAAGCCGAGGCCGCTGTCGCCCAAGCCCAGCGCGACCTCGAATCCGCAAAAAAGGCCGTCACCCAGGCGGTCGACCAGACCTGCGAATAGCGCATAGGCAGTAGAAACGTCTTAAGCCGGCGACAGGAACTAATTCTGCCGCCGGCTTAACTATCTAGCCTATTCCCATCCCGTGATCTGAGGATTCCATTTGCACATATTCGCCGAATGATTAAAGCACGATGCATACAACCGATTGACGATCTCTTCTGCCCCAGCAATGTTCCCCGCGAGATCAAGTACCCCCGCCTGTCTCGCCATCTTTACGTACTGCGCAGAACCATTTTGTTTCCACCAGAGAGGCGCCACGAACTCTTCCGGCATTGCCACCTTGCGGGCAGACGCTTCTTTCTCGACCCTCTCGACAAGCGTAGCCCCATCGACGAAGCAAGTTTTCGCGTACACCAAGATGTCGACTATATCCTTGATTCGCGAAGAGGCACGGCCCTCATGCATCTCTATCATTGCGAGCAATTTATCTGCAAGGGCGCTCTCCACTCGGCATACTCGATAGTCGCAGACTGGGAGCCCCTCGATATTCAAACGATCGATCGGCGCAAGAACCTCAGGCTCAAGTCCCCGCACTTCATCAATTACCAAATCAATTGAAATTGGCTGCAGCTTCTTGGTTCCCATAAAGGGGGTGAACCACACCTTCGCACCGCACCGATACTCATCTTCTTCTTTGATCTGCTCTGCACGATCAAAGACAAACGAAACGAAATCCTCCAGATCAATCGAAGCCGCCTGCACCAGATCGGCAATAGCCTCTTCGAGACTTTCCTCTTGAGCAACCAAGTCAATATCTCTTGTGACACGTGCATCGAGTGTTCGCGCCAGGACGCTTTGGCCACCCTTGAGCACAAAGCTGCCGTCATCTTCTGAAAAAACACGACATAGGAAGCGATGAAAGTAGAAACCGACGATCGCACGATTGGTATCCATTGGCGATACTCTTGCGGCATTCCTAACAGCCATCTCCAATGCAGCAGGCGTTTTGTACTTCACCATGTCCTCCGTTTCGCATTACCCGTTCAGTACCATCAGCAAAGGCCTCATCAACTCGCGTCGTTTGGCAGTTTTAGAGTTCTCTTCCACGAGATCTTTCAGCCGTTGCGTGTTGAGTCCTCGCCCAAGCGCGTCGTTATAGGCATCGATAATTAATGAGGGGTCCTCGCAATCGAGGCAAAGATCGACAAGCGTGCGCTCGGGTTTAGTTACCGGCAGGCCGTCGAGCCAGACAATGTCCTGCTCAGCGATCTCGCGCTTTACAAAAGAAAGGGATTGGTTTCTTGTATTGATACGCATGGGCGTGGTCATCCTGTAGGGGGACAGATAGAAATCGCCCATTTGCTGCAGGTTCGCCGCCGTCGTACCGCTCACGGCGATACCATCCCACTGGCGTTTTCTCTCCCACGCGCAAAGGGAGGGATTGGTGAGCTTCCAAAAAGCGTTGAGCTCGTCAGTGTCTCGGCGCTGTGTTCCAGACATCCGGTAGGCGCCATGGCATATCCGTTCAAGACGCCCCGCACGGCATGAGTGCGCCAATGCATCTCGAGAGATGTCCATGCGAGCCGCCTGGGCTGTGGTGAACACGCCCTCACTCTCGGAAAGCTCGCTTATCGCCGTTATGTTGCTAAAGTACTTCATGTCGCAATTGTAGGATATTTTCAGACTTTTGCAACGTGTTTTTGATTCTATATGATCGGAATGCCTTGTTTGTCTTATGTCTAACGCCGTTTTGCATCGGCTCACCATCCACCGGTATCGAGGTCTAATACTTTTCCGCGAAGTGAACGTCTGTTTTTGGACCCCTGGAACATCCACATTTTTCGGCGGCAAAATCGCAGGATTTCAGCATCGAAACCGCAGGAAACGGCACCTCTAAAGTGTCGATGCTTCAGGGGTCCGTTTTAGCTCGTTCACTTCTCGGAAAAGTATTAGACCTCGCTGCTAGCTACCCAGAAGGACACCTCTTCCTTCCCCACCGTCACCCAAAAACTCATCCAACATTAATCTTGGCTCAAGAATCGCTTAATCTATAACCTGCACTATAGAGTTCGACCAAGGGCGGGACGGCACCGCGCAACGCAGGCCGCCGAACGCAACGCTCGCGCCCCGGGCAAATCACCCGGCGTCGCGCCCATCGAACGAAAGGACAGGTCATGGACGACCTCGAAAAAGTTGAAACCATCCGCACCAAGTGCAACGTGAGTTACACCGATGCCAAGGCGGCGCTCGACGCCGCCGACGGCAACGTCCTAGATGCCATCATTTGGCTCGAGTCGCAGGGCAAGACCCAGACCACGTCGGCGCACGCCGCCACCGAGTCCGCGCCGGTCGACGAGCCCTCGGCCGAAATGGTCGCCGCGCAGGCCGCCTACGAAAAGTCGAGCGAAAAGACCGACTTCTCCAAAAAGATGGACAGCGTGTGGGAGTACCTCAAAAAGCTCTTCCGTCTGAGCCTGGACACCAAGTTTATCGCCACGCGCCGCGACGCCATCATCCTCAACATCCCCATCCTGATCCCCATCGTCGCCCTGTTTGCCTGGGGTGCCACGATATGGCTGATGCTGCTTGGCCTGTTCTTTGGCATGCGCTACCGCATCGATAGCGACGGCGACGTGCCCGGCAGCATCAACAACCTTATGGATCACGCCGCCGACGCCGCGGACGGCATCAAGCAGAATTTGAACGACGACAAGTAATCGCAGACGGGGGCACGTATGGCACAAATCCTGATTGTGGAGGACGAGGAGAAAATCGCCCGCTTTGTGACGCTCGAGCTGGAGCACGAGGGCTACCAGGTGGAGCATGCCGCCGACGGCCGCACCGCCGTGGACCTGGCACTGGAGCGCGACTACGACATGATTCTGCTCGATGTGCTGTTGCCGCAGCTCAACGGCATGGAAGTGCTGCGGCGCATCCGCAAGCGCAAGGACGTGCCGGTGATCATGGTCACCGCGCGCGACGCCGTGATGGACAAGGTGGCCGGGCTCGATGCCGGCGCCGATGATTACCTGACCAAGCCATTTGCAATTGAGGAGCTGTTCGCACGGATCCGCGTGGCGCTGAAGCGCGCGGAGACCGTGCGGGCGGCTTCGGGCGTTGGCGGTGTTGGGGCGGGCGGAGCGGGCGCCGGTGCCGCTGCCGCGTCCCCGGCCAGCGGCTCGGCCCAGACCGCCGCCGTGCCCTCCCCCACCGCGCTTACCGTGGGCTCGGTCGCGCTCGACCCCGACCGCCGCGAGGTCACGGTCGGCGGCTCGCCCATCGTGCTGACCGCCCGCGAGTTCGACGTCCTCGCCCTGCTTATGGCACATGCCGACACCGTGCTCACGCGCGAGCGCATTGCGCACGAAGCGCTGGGCTACGACTACGTAGGCGACACCAACAACGTCGATGTGCACATCGCGCACCTGCGCGCCAAGATCGAGGACGGCGGCAGTGCCCGCATTATCCAGACCGTGCGCGGGGTGGGCTATGTCTGCCGCGCGTAACGCCGAGACCAAGCGCGTCACCTCCATCGCCCGTGCCATCAACTGGAGCTACATGTGGCGCCGCTTGGTGAGCTACGTCTGGCTCGATCTGCTGCTGACGGTGATTGCGGCGGCGATCCTCGTCTATGGATACAACCAGACGCTGCCCGACGGCGCGTTTACCGCAGGCTGGATTCCCGGCGCCACCGTTCGCGGCATGTCGCTGACGCCAGCACGCGGCTGGGACCTGACAACGCTCACCTATACCGTCGAGCTTGCGCGTACCACCAAGACCTTCCCCCTCGCGCAGGACCTCGCCGCGCTGTGGCCTCTCTATATCGTTGTTGTAGGCTGGCAGGTCATCAGCGTGCTCAACATGCTCGGCGGCGCCCGCCGCGTGCGCCGCGCCATGGCACCGCTCAACGACTTGGCCCTGCGCGTGGACGAGCTCGGACGTATGCAGCTCGCCGGCGGCAAGATGGAAACGCTGGAGCAGGCTATCGAGCGCGCAAGCGTCGACTCGCCGAGCGTCACCACCGGCGACGCCGATCTGGCGAGTATCGAGGTCGCACTCAACCGCCTGCTGCGCCAGATGCAAGAGGCAAAGCTGCAGCAGATGCGCTTTGTCAACGACGCGAGCCACGAGCTGCGCACGCCCATCGCGGTGATTCAGGGCTACGTAAACATGCTCGATCGTTGGGGTAAGGACGACCCGGACGTGCTAGCAGAGTCCATCGCCTCGCTCAAGACCGAAAGCGAGCATATGCAGGAGCTCGTGGAGCAGCTGCTGTTTTTGGCGCGCGGCGATGCCGGCCGCACCGTGCTGCGGCGCGCGAATACCAACCTGGCCGCACTGGTCGGCGAGGTTTGCGAAGAATCGCAGATGATCGATGCCGGGCACACATATCGGCTGGCGTACGATGCCGCACTTACCTGCGACCCGCGCTGCAACGCATCGGTTGACGTGGCGCTCGTGAAGCAGGCTCTGCGCGTAATCGTGCAGAATGCCGCCAAGTATTCGGACGCGGGAACGACCGTCACATTTGGCATAACACCCGATGCGGGCACGGGCACAATCGACATAGCCGTTGAAGACGAGGGCATCGGCATGAACCAGGAATCCGCAGCTCACGCGTTCGAGCGGTTCTACCGTGCCGACAACGCACGCGATGCCGGCGCGCAGGGCTCGGGCCTGGGGCTCGCCATCGCCAAGTGGATTGTCGACAGCCACGGCGGCGTCATCGGTGTGACCTCGGTCGAAGGGGTCGGCAGCCGCTTTACGATTCGCCTGCTGCGGCAGGGGCGTCTCTCACGAATCGAAGGTGAATGCTTTTCCGCGAAGTGAACGACCTATTTTGGACCCCCGAAG
>USHS01000020.1 GCA_900554585.1 uncultured Collinsella sp. | reverse complement strand
AAATCAAGTCTGTTCAAACCGAATTTGAATGCATGACGGCAGTAGGGATGTCGCCGTCTCTTCCGTACCAGGCAATGGTTACTTTCGATCAAAATGAATCGCAGCCAGTTCATATCAATTGGGATTCCGTCAATCCCGATTCGTACGCTCAACCAGGTACTTTTGTTGTTAAGGGCAGGCTCGATGGGCTTGACCGGCGCGAAGTTACTTGTACGGTTGCAGTGAAGGATGCCAAAGATTATTTTGACCTGGACTCGTTGACGTACGAACGTGTTGTTGGTGATGAATCGCCCCTTGACTCTGACGTGCACCTTAAGGTGACTCGACCGGATGGCGAGTACTGGTATAACTACCCTGTGAAATGGGACAATGCTGACGCCTCTCGATTCCAGACGGCTGGCACTTATGAAGTTGCCGGTACTATCGGGGACTGCGGTGTTTCTTCTCTTGCTGGTCTAGAGGTTAAGGCGACGGTCGTCGTTAAAGAGGTTGCCTCTATCGCTCAAGTTGCACCCATTGATACGCCAGTTGGCATCCGTCCTACAACGGGCTCAAGTGCCGGCTCCCTTCCATATTCCGTAAAGGTGACTTTCACCGACGGGTCTACGGTCCAGGGTGGCGTTACTTGGGATACGATCCTGGATTCCATGGTTGCTCAGGAGGGTTCCTTTACCCTCGGAGGTTCAATCAGCTATAGCCGAAGCAATCCTGGTTCTCCGTCTATGCCGGTCTCGCTGGGCAGCGCCCATCGCGCCTCTATTAAGGTTAACGTTCGCGCCCTGCAGATGCCATCTGCGACTTCGGTAAGTACGCTCATTGGCGCGCAAATTCATATGCCGTATACCATTGAAGCAACGATGTGGAACGGTTCTCGTGGCAGCTATTCCGTCCAATGGCCTGCTATCAGCCAGAACACGTTGAACAAGCTGGGCCAGTCGACTATTACGGGTTATTTCTTGGGTTCGAATATTCCGGTAACAGCGACTATTAATGTTTGCGACCTTGCTGATGATGATCTGGGTAGAATCGCCTTCGTTCCTGGTGTCGGCCTCGTTAATTCTTACGGATCGAACCAGTTTTTGCTGTCGGACGGAAACTACTACAGCCTTTGGGGGGCTGGAGACTCCCTTTATACATGGGATGAGATTCCGCAGGACCTCAAAAACGGCAAACCGGGCGACTATGAGATAACCGGAACAATTACCGGCACGCTTGCAAGGGTTCGTGCGACCGCTACGTGTGGAGAGGTCAAGGGCATCAATCACTACAGTGAGGCTGGTCCGGCCCTCGTGCAGTCTTATGAAGACACGTATGTCATCTACCCTGGAGAGCAAATCAGTCTTGATAATACAACCGTCGATGGCATATTAAAGGATGGGACCAAGTTCTCCGGCCTAAAGATTAATTGGGATGAGTATGATAGTCATCCTTCGGAGAACTGCACCATTACTGGCAAAGTCGCGGGAACGAACATCCCGGCAACGATCCATGTGATCGTGACAGATAAGTGGAAGGCGGAGCTTGATACCATTAAGGTTCTTAAAGGACATGATGGTTCAGAGCTGCTTCCGACTAGTGTCTACCTGGTGAGCCCTGATGTCGAAGACCATCCAAGCTATCACTCCAAGTACGCTTCCGTGACATGGAACACAGAGGGGTTTGACTGGAGCCAAGGCGGAATCGTTTCGGGCACTGCTCAGCTGTCTTACTATACGGGCAGCAATAGCAGTGTTGTGGATATTCCCGTAACTGCAAATGTTCAGGTTGTGAATAGGGCGACATCCGTTCAGGGCGGAACGGTGTGGACCGTGCCTGGCACTGAGCCTGCTTTGCCGCGCTCTCTTGAAGTCGTGTACGATAGCGACATGTCTGCTGGCCCGCAGCGCGAGAATGTCACGTGGAATGAAATTTCCCCCGATGCATATGCTAAGGATGGTTCGTTTAAGGTCAAGGGTAAGCTTTCGGGTGGTGCGGAAGCAGCGGTTACCGTTGATGTTTGCTCTATTACGTCCATGAGTGTTCCCGAGCGCATTACTACTGTCAGTGGAGTCATACCAGAGCTGCCGTGGGATATTAAGGTGACCACGAGCGACAACAATGTGAGAGACGCTTGGATTCAGTGGGACGAGGTCCGTGCTCAGAGTTATACCGGAGAGCCGGGTAAGGTTTCGACGGTTACCGGTAAGGTATATGCCTACGGCCTTGATCGATACAGTGATAGCGCCTACACCGGTGTCACCGTCCAGACTAAGATCGTGATTGCTGCTGTCGAGAAAGCGTTTGATAACGGTGAGACTGCCGTAACCACCAAGGCCGGTACCGTTCCGGCGATGCCGTCCGTGATGGCGGTTGAGCTGAGCGACGGCTCCGTTTCGATTGCGCCCGAACTGTACGAGAACCCCGGTACCTTCTATGTGACTGGTCACGTTCTCGGCTTTGATGCTGCGGCTGTTATGGCGCTTGTTGACGATGAAGGCCAAAAGGTCGGCGTAGATGAGAACGGCGTCGTGACCGCGAAAGTTACGGTTGCCGACGAGAAGGCTCAAAAGGTTGCGCTGCAGCCAGAAGTCGTTGTGGTTAACACTACCGTTGGGTCGACGCTGGAGCTGCCTGATCAGGCGACCGTGAAATTCTCCGATGGTTCATATCGTATGACGCAAAGCGATGCTGGCGGCATCGAAATCGAAGAGTGGGCCGACACCGACGGCCTCGACATCAAGAAGCCCCTTGCCAAGACCGGCACCTATAAGCTCGTCGGCAAGCTCAAGGGCATCGACAACGTTAACGCTATCGTGTACGTCAACGTTCGCGAGGCGCCGCGGACCATCACCAAGCTCGAGGCCAAGTCGTTTAGCGTGGCCAGGGGCACGTCCAAGCAGGACCTGTATCAGCAGATGCCCAAGCAGGTTGTGGCGACGTATTCCGACGGATCGACCGATCTGCTCGACATTGACGTGTGGGACCTGTCCAACGTCACAGATGAGGTGCTCAACGGAACCAGCACGGTGCAGATTACGGGTACGGTGAAGGTGACTGGCGCCAAGGTGACCTGCAATGTGACTGTGGTGGACCAGGATGCCGAGACGCCCGACCACGTTGAGTCAATTCCCGACATTCAGATTGCGGACAATGCCAAGGTCGCGGATCTGATGGACAAGCTTCCGTCCAAGGTGACGGTAGTCATGAAGGACGGCAAGACTAAGAACGAGACGCCCGTTAAGTGGTCTCAGGTCGATAGCCTGGGTCGCGCCGGCAACGAGTTTGAGGTCACGGGCCTGACGGACAACGGCATGACCGTGACGGTCAAGGTCAAGGTGACCGCGCATATCGTGAGCCTGGATCCTGCCAAGGGCATTGAGGTCGAGCGCGACACCAAGGCCGCGGATGCGCGTACCAAGCTGCCCGCGACCGTAACTGCGGGTTACTCCGACGGCTCTAAGTCCGCGGTCGATGTGACGTGGAACACCGAGGACCTGGGCGACGAAGACTTTGCCAAGGAGGGCAAGGTCACGGTTAAGGGCACGGTCACCGGCACGGACCAGAAGGCGGAGTGCACCATTAAGGTCGTCAAGCCGCTGCGCGAGATTCCCGACCATCTGGCCGGTACCGTTGACGTCGTGACGGTCGATGACGGCGTGAAGCCCGAGGCTGTTGTGGCTGCGCTGCCCACTACCGTGAAGGTCGCCATGAAGGATGGCTCCGAGGTCGATTCAAAGATTGATTGGACCGCTCCCAAGGAGGCCCTCACCATTAAGCAGGACGGCACGAGCGTTATCGTCACGGGTAAGACCGTGGTCGGCAACTTTGATGTCAAGGCTACGATCAATCTGAAGCCGGTTGTTGAGAGCGTCGTTGGCGTCCAGCTTTCGGTTGCCCGCAATACGGCTGCCGACGACATCGCGCTGCCTGCCCAGGTGACCCTCAACATGTCCGACGGCTCAAAGAAGACTGCTGCCGTCACCTGGGATAAGGCCCCGCTCACGACGGATGCCCTGGGCAAGCTGGGAGACATTGCGCTTGAGGGCACGGTCGAGGGCACGTCCGTCAAGGCCGCATGCACGGTGACGGTTGTAAAGAGCGATGCCGAGATTCCGGCGTACGTTGAGCCTGTCGCGGGCGTTAGCGTTCCCGAGAACTCGTCCGTCGATGTCGTGCGAGATGCGCTCAAGGGCGTGAAGGCCACCGTTCGCATGAAGGACGGCAAGACGACGGCGGAGTCTGAGATTACGTGGACCGAGGTCCCTGCCGCCGCTGCAACCTTTGGCAACACCGTTGTCGCCAAGGGCGTAACGGTGAACGGCAACCTGCCGGTCGAGGTCGTCGTTACCTCCACGACGACGATCAATAAGGTAGCCGAGGCGCCGCAGATTACGGTCGAGCGCGATGCGAAGGCCGCTACGGTAACGGATCAGCTGTCTAAGACCGTTAGCGTGACCTATACCGACGGCCATACGGACACGGCTGCGGTCACATGGAATACGGACGGGCTCGACAAGCAGCTTGCCGTCGTTGGCGAGCACACGATCGAGGGCTCCGTTAAGGGCACGACGCTCAAGGCGGCCTGCAAGCTGGTCGTCGAGACGCCGGCAAGCGAGATTCCCGTGAGGCCTGCGACGTTCGCTCCCGTTGAGGTGTTTGAGGCAAGCTCTGCCGCCGATGTGCTGAAGGCGCTGCCCAAGAAGGTTTCCGTGATGATGAAGGACGACAGTCAGGAGGACTACGACGTCGATTGGGAGAATGTTCCCGCACTGGATTGGGGTGCCGATGATGTGACCGTGGGCGGTAAGGTTCGCGGTACGGAGCTTACAGTCAGCTGCATGGTACGCGTTAAGCCGCGCCCGGCGGCCAAGGGCCTCGTTATCGTTGACCAAAACGGCAAGGCCACGACTGCCGAAACCGTGCTCAAGGTAGAGCGCGGCAAGGAAATTGACCTTGCTGCCGCGGCGAGCAATGCGGCCGATGGCGCTCTGCTGCGTGGTGCCGTGACGTGGGTCTCGTCCGACCCGACGATCGCTACGGTCGAGAACGGTAAGGTCAAGGCCCTCAAGAACGGAACCGTCGTCATTACCGCGACGATGCCCGTTGACGGTGACGCTGCGGCGATTGCGACGCTTGCCGAGGATGACGCTGCGGAGACGCCGGCGCCTCAGCAGCTCACTGCTTCGGTGACCGTCGAGGTTGTTGAGCCTGTTGTTGTACAGGAACCGACAGGCGGCAAGGATAACGGTGCCAAGCCCGATGCCAAGGATCCTTCGGGCAAGAAGAATGGCAAGAAGGCCGCTAAGGGAAGCCTGGCCGAGACGGGCGACAACACTGCCGTGGCCGTCGCAGCGCTTGGCGGAACCGGCCTGCTGGCGCTGATTGCCGCAGCGATTGAAAAACTGCGCCATCGCGCGGAGTAAGGCTGCGAGCTTAGAGCTTTAGGACTCTAGGACACAAGAAGGCCTCCCGTTTCTCTTCGGGGAATCGGGAGGCCTTTCGTTTGACCGTAGGGCAGCCAATTTGGGACGGGCTTTGTCTTGAGTGGACTGCTCGCCACGAAATGGGCCTATCTACTACGTATTACCGACTACCCTCGACCACACGAAACATCGCGAAATTAAAACCGCAGGTAGATGGCTTATCGATTTTCAAAAAAGACCCGCATGGTCGACCCATGCGGGTTAAACGTAGTAGATAGCCCGTTTTCGTGGCGCATCTCTAGACTGTCAAATTGGCCGACTTAGCCCCATGGCAGTTGCGGTGAAATAGTTCCTGGATTATGCCTCTGTGGGCCAATCGGGGGACTATTCCACCGCAACTTTTTGAGGGGCTATTGGGAAGGGGCTAGTCTAGGCGGACTGGGTCGTGGGGGTAGGCGTTGAGAATCTCGACGCCGGACTCGGTGACCAGGGCAAGGTCTTCGATGCGGACGCCGGTGCGGCCGGGGAGGTAGATGCCCGGCTCGATAGAGAACGTCATGCCCGGCTCTACGACCTGCTCGTTGACGAGCGAAACGTCGCCCGGTTCGTGGTCCTGCAGGCCGATTGAGTGGCCCAAGCGATGCGTGAAGTACTTGCCGTAGCCCGCATCCTCAATCACGTCGCGCGCGGCGCGGTCCAGGTCGCACATGCGCACGCCCGGTGCGATGAGCGCCTCGGCGGCCTCGTTGGCGCGGCGCACAATGTCGTAGATGTGTGCCGTCTCCTCGTCCGGCTCGCCCCAAAAGAATGTGCGCGTCATGTCCGAGCAGTAGTTGCGACGACGCCCGCCAATGTCGAACAGCACCACGTTGCCGCGCTTGAGTACGGTGTCGTCGGGCTCGTGATGCGGGTCGCCGGCGTTGGCGCCAAAGCTCACGATGGGCGGAAAGCTAAAGCCCTCGCAGTTGTGCTTGCGGTACAGGCCGAGCATCTGGTCGGCAATTTCGCGCTCCGTCACGCCCTCGTGAACGAGCTTGATAGCGTCGGCCATCACGGCGTCGTTAGCGGCCGAGGACGCGCGCATGAGCTCCTGCTCGGCCTCATCCTTGTGGGTGCGTGCGGCGGTGACGGCAAAGTCGCCCAGGAAGAACTCGCTCGCGGCGTGACGATCCATAAGGGGCATCAAAAAGCCGGAGCGCATAACGGTATCGATGCCGAGGGGCTTGGCGGGATTGACCTCGCGTGCGGTGGCGTCGGTCACGACGTCGGTGTCGTTGTGATACGCGACGCGGGCATTGTCATACTCGGGCAGCTGATGTAGCGCGTTGACCAAGATCACGGGCTCGCTGTCGCGCGCGAGCAGCACGCCACAAAAACGCTCGAACATATCGGCATAAAAGCCGGTCAGATAGTAGATCGACCACGGGTCGTTTACAAGCAGCTGCGCGCCGGGGTGCTGAGCCTCGAGCGCATCGAGCACGCGCGCCACACGCTGGTCATCGACATGTGCCATGAAACATCCTTTCGCTAGGGTGCCACCATGGTATCCCATGCCCAGCAGATAGGGACGTTTCTTTTATGCCGGCACTTCGGGACACTTCTTGGCATGGCCAGCCTAGCGAACATTCGGGCAAAAGTAGTCATAAGAGACCCGTCCCAAATGGGCTGCTTTCAAAACTATGGCGGATTACGGGGCTGAACCTGTATTACTTGACCATGGGAAAAATCGCGAAATTAAAACCGCAGGTAGACGGCTTATCAAAAATCGAAAATTGCCGGTATGGATGGGGGTCTCCGAATCAGCCCCGTAATCCGGCATAGTTTTGAAATGGCACTAAAGTAGGCACAAGCTAAATACCAATTCCAAGGATAGTTGCGGTGGAATAGTTCCTGGATGCCGGGGTTTTGGCGGAAATCAGGAACTATTTCACCGCAATTGAGGAGGGGCGAGGTGGATGGCGGGGTAGCTAAAGAGCTCCATCCCAAATGAGCTACCTAGGCTGGGTCGATGTCCATGCTGGCTATGAGGTCGGTACCGGTGTCTAGGAGGTTGGGGAGGACTTCATCGCTCATGCGGATGGGGGCGTCGACGACCAGGCCGCGAATGAGGTCCATGGCTTGGGCATGGAGTGACAGCGGGATGGCTTCGGCCGTGCGCACGGGTAGCAGCGCCTCGTCGCCGCCGGATACGGCTACGGTGGTGGTGAGCACGCGCATGGGGCAGGTGAGCTCCTGATGCGCGAACTTATCGCCGCGCGGGCAGCTGTTGCCGGCCACGGAGCGCACCTCTACCACGGCACCGTCTGCGTCGCGCTCCACCTCCACGGTCAGGAGGCATTCGGAGGGGCAGGTGGTGCAGTTGAACTGCAGCGTTTCGATCGCGTTTATGCTCATGGCCTTACGCCTCCTCAATGGGATCGACGGACAGGACAATCTCGCTGGCGCCTAGGTCGAGTGCGCGTTGAATCACCTTTGCCGGTAGCGGGAAGCTTTCCATGACGCTCGGTTTAAACGGGCGGACCTTGCCCGCAAACAGTTCCTCGTCACCTGTCAGAATGCGCACCCGGGCGGCGTCGATCGGTCGGCGTACGCGGAAGTTGAGCTTGGTGAGCCCGACGGTCGTAATGCGGCCCGGCAGTGCGTAGCCTGCGATGCCGGCGGGGGAGACCGTGAGCTGGCAACCCGCGTCCGCAGCTTCCGCATCGGCAACCGTGCCGCTCCCCAGCGCCCACGCCGCCGCAGCCGCACCGGCACGCTCGGACTCGGTCGTCACATTGTCGGCCAGATCGTGCACGTGCAGCACGTTGCCGCAGGCAAATATGCCCGGCACGCCCGTCTGCAGACTCTGGTCAACCACGGCGCCGCGCGTGCGTGGGTCCAGCTCCACGCCCGCGGCAACCGAAAGCTCGTTCTCGGGAATCAGGCCCACCGAAAGCAGTAGCGTGTCGCACGGAACAACGCGCTCGGTCCCCGGAATGGGTGCCAGGTGCTCGTCGACCTGACTCACCTCGACCGCCTCCACGCGGTCGCGACCGATCACGCGCGTCACGGTGGTGGACAGGTGCAGCGGAATGCCAAAATCGTCCAGGCAGTTCTTGACGTTGCGGCGCAGGCCGTTGGCGTACGGCATGAGCTCATACACGCCCTCGACCGAAATCCCCTCGAGCGTGCAGCGGCGCGCCATGATGAGCCCAATGTCGCCCGAGCCCAAAATGACGGCGCGCGAGCCGGGTTTGAGGTTCTCGATATTGATGTATCGCTGCGCCAGACCGGCCGTAAACACGCCGGCAGGTCGGCTGCCGGGAATCTTGATCTCGCTGCGGGTGCGCTCGCGGCAACCCATGGCAAGGACGACCGCACGCCCAGTGAGCTGCAGCATACCGGCGGGGCTCATGAGCGTGACGGTGTGGACCGCGGCGTCTTCCGTGGACTCGCCCGAATCAATCCCAAGCACCATGCTGTCCAAGAACAGCACGATGTCGGTCGCGCACACCTGGTCGATAAAGCGCTGCGCATACTCGGGGCCGGTGAGCTCCTGCTTAAAGTGCGACAACCCAAAGCCGGGGTGAATGCACTGGCGCAGGATGCCGCCCAAGTGTTGCTCGCGCTCCACGATAGCCACGCGCACGCCGGCCTTATGCGCGGCAAGTGCGGCAGCCATGCCGGCAGGTCCGCCGCCGATAACGACCACGTCGAACGCCTGTGTTGGCACTGCCTCGTCGGCGCCGTCCGCCGCGATCGTGGCATTCACTTCAAAGCTCGCCATCCTAGCGCACCCCCTTCAAAGGTCCCTCAACGAGCCACGAGCCAGTGTCCTCCAGCAGCACCTCGCTGGGGTCGCAGCCCAGCTCTCGGGCCAGAATCGCCACCACGCGGCTCTGGCAAAAGCCGCTCTGGCAGCGGCCCATGCCCGCGCGGCAGCGGCGCTTGACACCCTCGACCGAAACCGCACCCGGGCGGCGTCGAATCGCGGCCACAATTTCGGCCTCGGGTACAGTCTCGCAGCGGCAGACGATCTGCCCCCATGCAGGGTCGGACTCAATGAGCTCTTCCTTGCGTGCAAGCGGTGCACGGTCAAAGTCGTCCGGCGCGCGGCGTATCGAGTCCCAATCGTCCCGTTCGCGCAGGGCCACGCCGGCATCGCGCAGCGCCTGCTCCATGCGCTCGGCAATGGCCGGCGCGCTTGCCACGCCCGGCGACTGAATACCTGCCGCCTGGAACAGCCCTGGCACCACGGCGGACTGCCCAATAAAAAAGTCGTTCGTTCCCTTAATGACCGGGCGACCGCCGGCAAACGCGCGCACCACGCGACGCGTGTCTAGATCGGGCACCAGCTTGCGCGCGCCGCTCAGCAGCGCATCGACATCGCTCGCATAGGTTTGCGTGTCGCCGGGCTCGCGCACGGCGGCGGTCGCGGTGATCACGGTGTTGCCGTGCACGGTGCCCGTGACGATAACGCCTTTGGACACCGGCGTGGGAACGGGATAGAGTGGCATGAGCGCGCGTGGTTCCTTGTCCAGTACCACAATGTTGCCCTGGCGCCAGACCATCTGGAAGTCCTCGGCGCCCGCCATATGCGAGATGTCCGCGGCGCCGTTGCCCGCGGCGTTGATCAGGTAACGGCAACGCACGTCGCCGGCGGGCGTCGTCAGCGTAAAGTGCGCAGCCCCGTCTGCAGCCTCGCCGCCAGCAACCTCAATCGCTTTCACCGGCGCGGACCGCATAAACGTCACCCCGTTGGCAACGGCGTTCTCCAGCGCGGCGATGGCCACTTCAAACGGGTCGACGTAACCAGTCGAAGGGCACCACAACGCGCACGTGGCCTGGGCACTCGCGCGCAGCTCCAGCTCGTGGATGCGCTCGGGGCCGATAATCGACAGCTCTGGCACGCCGTTTGCCAGCCCATTGCTGCGCAGCTTCTCCAGGTGCGCCTGGTCTTCGTCGTTGAAGCCCAGCACCATCGACCCGGTGCGGCGGAACAAAAAGCCTAGCTCCTGGGCCCACGTGCCATATAGCTCGCAACCACGGGCGTTGACCTGCGCCTTTACGGTGCCCGGCGCCGGATCGTAGCCGGCGTGCACCAGACCGCCGTTGGCCTTCGACGCGCCCAGGGCGATGTCGTTGGCCGCTTCGACCACGCAAATGGACAGGTCATAGCGCGCGAGCTGCCGCGCGATGGCCCACCCGGTGATGCCCGCGCCTACAATTGCGATATCAAACATTTCTGCCACGGTGCCTCCCAGACAAGTTGACAGGCTGTCAATAGGACTATCCTACGGTCTGCACGCCCCCAGCGCAGCGGCAATGCGGCGAACAGCCCCGCTGCATCCGCCAACGGCAGGCGAGGGGAGACTCAGGACCATCGGTGACCTCGTCTGCCGTCCCTGGTGTCAGAGGTTTGTCTCGTTCTGTAACAGTAAGCAGAAGAACTGGGTTCCAGATGTTACAGATCGAGACGTTTGCCAGGCGGGCCCTCCGTTTGTCTTGATTTGTAACAGTAAGAGGAGAAAATCGGTCCTATGTGTTACAGATTGAGATTTAAAGTCAGGGAGAGATTCTTCTGTCTCGATCTGTAACATCTGGGGACCGTTTTGGGGTCTAGATGTTACAGATTTAGATGAACCTATCAGTCAATTTTGAATGTCTAAATCTGTAACAGTTAGACCTGCTTTTGCCGAGTTGCTGTTACAGATTGAGATATTGAGATTGGACGTTTTCCTTTGTCTTGATCTGTAACAGATAGAAGGGTTTCTGGCCCCTAGTTGTTACAGATTGAGATATTTAACGGAGGGCTCACCGTTCATCTTGATCTGTAACAGTAAGGACTGATTTTGGAGTCAAGATGTTACAGATCGAGATTTAAGTCGGGGAGAGAATGGTTTGTCTAATTCTGAAACACCTAGGCCCGAATTTGCCGAGTAACTGTTACAGATTGAGATGTTTGTGTCCGCACCAGCCCCGTACCCAGCCGTGGTCCCATATAAACAAACCCCGTGGTAAACTTGACCGGACTGTAATTATTCCGAAAGGTACACCTCAATGTCCAAATACATCAACGAGCTCATGTCGCCGCAGCTTATGGGCGTCATCTATGCCTTCGTGGGCTTTATCATCGCCCTGTATGTGCTGTCGGTCGTCTATGTGTTCATCGACGCCCGCCGCCGCGGCGCCAGCGCCTACGTGGCATGGGGCATCATTGCCCTCATCCCGTTTGTGGGCCTCATCGCCTACCTGGTCCTGCGCCCGCATTCCTACGCGGCCGACCGCGAGGAGCAGGAGCTGGACATGGCCCTGCGCGAGCGCCAACTTGCCCAGTACGGCACCTGCCCGCAGTGCGGCGCCCCCATCGAGAAGGACTTTGTGGTCTGCCCCGTGTGCGACACCCAGGTTCGCAACGTCTGCCCCAGCTGCCATCGCCCGCTCGACGCGCACTGGAAGGTCTGCCCCTACTGCCGAACTCGCATCCAGTAACGCATCCATCGCCGGGCCGGCCGCAGGCCACGGGCACCGCGCGTCCCGCGCAAGCCGCGCGCGCCCCGCAGCCCCGCCCCCACACGATGAAGCATGCGTAGAAAATCGCCCGCCGTGCCATTAAGGTGCGGCGGGCGCTTGTATACCAAGGCAACCTGCCTATAATGATGCAAGTCAAAAACGCCGAGCGCATCGCACGCACTTGCATCAGGCATCCGAGAGGAGAAAACATACCCATGAAGGCACTCTACAATGACGGTTCGGTGGCCGAGCTCCCGCAGGACGAGGTCACGCACGTCATCCGCCACTCCGCCGCGCACATCATGGCGCAGGCCATCAAGCGTCTCTATCCCGAAGCCGACTTTGCCTACGGTCCCGCGACCGACAACGGCTTCTACTACGA